>DASSVO010000013.1:0-3940 GCA_035706005.1 Gaiellaceae bacterium
AGGCCGCGCCCGACCGCCGAGGAGGAGCCGCGGAGGGAGCCGGCGCCGCGCCCCGAGCGCCGCGACGACGTCCGTCCCGGAACCCCCGGAGTCCGCTTTCTGCAGGAATCCTGGGCCGAGCTGAGGAAGGTCGAGTGGCCGAGCCAGCAGCAGGTGATCAGCGGCACCGCCGTCGTCATCATCGCGTCGCTCCTTACCGGCCTCTACCTGTACGCGAACGACGAGCTGTGGCAGTACTTCGTCAAGCACGTGCTGCTGCCCTAGTCGCCGAGATCGGGAGCCGAGAAGAGACCGCAATGTTCCGCTGGTACGTGATCAACACCTATTCCGGGCACGAGAACAAGGTGAAGGCCAACCTCGAGCACCGGATCGAGTCGATGAACCAGCGTGCCCGCTTCCGGCGTGTCGTCGTCCCCACCGAGCAGGTGATCGAGACGAAGGACGGCCAGAAGGTGCAGGCCGAGAAGCGCACGCTTCCGGGTTACGTGCTCGTGAACATGGATCTCAACGACGACGCCTGGACGGTCGTGAAGAACACGCCCGGCGTGACCGGCTTCGTCGGCGCCGGCGCGACCCCGGTGCCGCTGTCGCAGCCGGAGGTCGACCGCATCCTCCACACGGGCGCCGCCACGGCGCTGCAGACGCGGGCGCAGGTGGAGTTCCAGCTCGGCGAGTCGGTCAAGATCACGTCGGGGCCGCTGGCGGACTTCGACGGCGAGATCACCGACGTCAACCCCGACGCGCAGAAGCTGCAGGTGATGGTCAACATCTTCGAGCGGCAGGTGCCGGTCGAGGTCGGCTTCGACAACGTGAAGAAACTGGACTGAGGAAATAGATGGCGAAGAAGGTTCTCACCCTGATCAAGCTCCAGATCCCCGGCGGGCAGGCGAACCCGGCCCCGCCGGTCGGCCCTGCGCTCGGCCAGCACGGCGTCAACATCATGGAGTTCTGTAAGGCGTTCAACGCCCAGACGGCCGACCAGAACGGCCGGATCACCCCGGTCGAAATCACCGTCTTCGAGGACCGCTCGTTCACGTTCATCACGAAGACGCCGCCGGCCGCCGTCCTGATCAAGGAGGCGCTGCGGCTCGACAAGGGCTCGGGCGAGCCGAACCGGACGAAGGTGGGCCGCCTTTCGCGCGAGCAGGTCAACCGGATCGCGGAGACGAAGATGCCCGACCTGAACGCCCGGGACATCGACCAGGCGGCGCGAATCATTGCCGGGACGGCGCGCTCGATGGGAGTGGAGGTGGATCTCTGATGGCACAGCACGGCAAGCGCTATCGCAGCTCGCGCGAGAGCTTCGAGCGCGAGCAGGTCTACTCGCCCGTCGAGGCGGTCCGCCTGCTCAAGGCGATGGGCGCCACGAAGTTCGACGAGACGGTCGAGCTGCACTTCCGGCTCGGGTTGAACGTCCGCCACGCGGACGAGCAGTTGCGCGGCACGCTCATGCTCCCGCACGGGAGCGGCAAGGAGGTGCGCGTCGCCGTCTTCGCCGAGGGCGACAAGGCGCGCGAGGCCGAGCAGGCCGGCGCGGACGTCGTCGGCTCGGCCGACCTCGCGAAGCAGATCGAGGAGGGCTTCACGGAGTTCGACGTCGCGATCGCGACTCCCGACCAGATGGGCAACGTCGGCAAGCTCGGCCGCATCCTCGGGCCGAGGGGCCTGATGCCGAACCCGAAGACCGGCACGGTGACGATGGACGTCTCGAAGGCCGTCTCCGAGGCCAAGGCCGGCAAGCTCGAGTACCGGACCGACCGCGGCGCGAACGTCCATGTCGTAATCGGCAAGAAGAGCTTCGACGAGCGCGCCCTCGTGGAGAACTACGCCGCCGTCCTCGACGAGATCCTGCGCGCGAGGCCGTCGGCCGCCAAGGGCCGCTACATCCGGCAGATCACGCTCACGAGCACGATGGGCCCCGGCATCCACGTCGACCCGGCGCGCACGCGCGGGATCGTCGAGGAGCTGGACGAGCAACCGCAAGAGGCGGCTACAGTTCCGGCCTAGCAAACTGAACCGCCGAAGACCACTGGCAGTCCTCTCTGCGAGGACGGAAGACCAGTCGAGGTGAGATGAAGAGAGAACAAAAAGAGCAGGTTGTCGACGAGCTGACCCAGCGGCTCAAGGCCGCGGACACGTTGCTCGTAGCCGACTACCGCGGCCTGACGATGCCGCAGATCGACGAGCTCCGCACGCGGCTGCTCGCCAGCGGCGCGCGCTTCACGGTCGTCAAGAACACGCTCACCCGCCGCGCCGCCGAGGCCGCCGGCGCCGACGCGCTGCTCGCTCTGCTGGACGGTCCGAGCGCGATTGCGTTCCTCGAGGCCGACGGCGACATGGTTGCGGCGGCGAAGGCGTTGGCGGACACGGCGCGCGAGACGCGTGTGCTCGAGATCCGCGGCGGCGTCATGCAGGGACGCGCGGTGACGGCGGGAGAGGTCGAGAGCCTCGCGACGCTGCCGCCGGCCGAGGTGCTGCGCGGACAGGTGCTCGGCGCGATCGTCGCGCCGCTCACGACCCTCGCCGGCCTCCTCAACGCGCCGCTGCAGAACCTCGTCGGGCTGATCGACGCCCGCATCGAGCAGCTCGGCGGCGAAGAGAGCGAGCCGGAGGCCGAGCCGGCGCTCGAGGCGGAAGCCGAGCCGGAGGCGGCACCCCCCGAGGGGGCCGAAGAGCCTGCAGCAGAAGAGCCTGACGTCGAGGAATCGTCGGCGGAAGAGACCACACAGGCGGACGCCACAGCGTCCGCCGCCGAAGACCAAGAGGAGAGCTAGATGGCAGTCGACAAGATTTTCGACGAGCTCGGAAAGATGTCCGTCCTCGAGCTGGTCGAGCTCAAGAACAAGATCGAGGAGGAGTGGGGCATCACCGCCGCCGCCCCGGTGGCGGTCGCGGCGCCCGGCGCCGCGGCGGCGGGCGGCGACGGCGCCGCAGCGGAGGAGAAGACCTCCTTCGACGTCGTGCTCGCCGAGGCAGGCGGCCAGAAGATCCAGGTGATCAAGGTCGTCCGCGCGGTCACGGGTCTCGGCCTGAAGGAGGCGAAGGACCTCGTCGACTCGGCCCCGAAGCCGGTCAAGGAGGGCATCGCCCAGGACGAGGCCGACTCGATCAAGGCGCAGCTGGAAGAGGCCGGCGCGACGGTCGAGCTCAAGTAGCAGGAGCGTGGGGAAGGGGTGCCGACGCGCCCCTTCTTGCCGTTCCGGGCGCTCCGAGCTACAGTTTCCGCCGATACCGGCGATCGCCGCGGCTTCCGCTTGCGGTGAGGGGGGTCGTTCCGGTACCCTGACGGGTTGCGCCGACGTACGGTCGCTCGCAGCTCCGACGCCGATTTCTTGCCCGTTCTCGCACGCTTCAAGGGAGGCTGTTCTACTTGACCACCACGGTCGTTTCGCCCCGCGCTCGTACGACTTTCAGCCGTCTCGAGCACGTTCTCGACCTACCGAACCTGATCGACATCCAGAAGGCCTCGTTCCAGTGGTTCCTCGACGAGGGACTGCGGGAGACGATCGACGACATCTCGCCGATCGAGGACTACACCGGCTCGCTCGCCGTGGAGTTCGGCGCCTACAAGTTCGGCGAGCCGCAGGCCTCGATCACAGAGTGCCGCGAGAAGGACCTCAGCTACCAGGCCCCGCTCTCGATGACCGTCCGCTTCGTGAACAAGGACACGGGCGAGATCCGGGAGCAGACCGTCTTCATGGGCGACTTCCCGATGATGACGGAGCACGGCACGTTCATCATCAACGGCACCGAGCGCGTCATCGTGACGCAGCTCGTCCGCTCGCCGGGCGCCTACCTGATGGAGCCGAAGGACCCGACGAAGCAGGTCTTCACGGCGAACCTCATGCCGAGCCGCGGGTCGTGGCTCGAGCTGGAGATCGACAAGAAGGGCATCGTCTACGCCCGCATCGACCGCAAGCGGAAGCTCCCGATCACGACG
>DASSVO010000014.1:0-8738 GCA_035706005.1 Gaiellaceae bacterium
GACGGGGAGCTGCGAACGGTCGCCTGCGGCATCCGGCCCGGCCTCGTCCCGCGCCACGAGTTCGACGACTACGTTCGCCGCCACCGACACGAGCTCGGCGACTCCCGTCCGTAGGCGGATCACGTCTGTGCCGAGAACGGCGGAGGCGCCGCTATAGCGGCGCCTCCGTGTTGTTCAGCAGACCGACCAGGAGGGTCCTGACCGGTGTCTGAGGTCCTAGAGCCCGAGCAGGTTGTTCAGCAAGTTCGCAAGGCCGCCCGTGTTGCCGCCGGAGTTGAGCAGGTTGGCAACACCGCACAGCAGGTTTCCAAGCAAGTTGCCGGGTCCCGATTGGGCAGTGATGTTCAGGTGGATCGTGTCGGTGTGGACCATCAACCCGAGCAGGTTCAGGTCGATCGGCTGGATCGTCAGGTCGAGGATGGTGCACGAGCCGTTCGAAGAGCCGGTGCCGATCGGAAGCGTCACCGCCTGATCGACGACGTTGAGCGTGCCGGTCGCGGTCGTCAACGTCCCGTTCACGAGGCCCTGCAGGGCGAGCTGCCCGTTTTGTCTCACGAACTGGATCTGCGAGATCGTCCCACTGAACGTCCCGCCCCCCAGGCTGGTGATCGTGCCAGTGATCGGGACCGGGTTCGGACTGATCGCCCCACCCCCTGTCGCGGCAGGGGCGGCGGGTGCGATCGTGAACGCCGTGACCGCAGCGATCACGAAGCCGACGGACGCCATAGTTGCCAAGCGTCGCTTGATTGACATTTGAACTCCTTTCCCGCACGCTCTCGGGGCGGCGGCGGTCTTTGACTAACGGGTCGGATCGTCGCCGCGTGCCCGTGATTTACGAGTTCAAACTCGTAGAGGCGAGCCGGCCGGGCTCAGCTGGGACGAGCCCGCTCCGGCCGGTGTCCAGCGTCCCGGATTGGGCCGAGAACGAGAGCGGGCCGCCTCGAGGGCGGCCCGCTTCTGCGCGACGGTCGGAGGTGCCGCAGCCTCGTCGCCGCCGCTGCCGTGGTGGAGGGACTAGCTCGAGGGACCCCGGTCGATCACCTGGTGAGCAGGCTGATTCATGAGCGCGTTCTGCACATCGGCGGCCGTGGCGCTCTTGAAGGCCAACCGGGAGGCCCGGACCTTGACCATGCCGACGTCGCCGGGTGCAGCGGCGGCGATCGAGGCGACACCGTTCGTCAGCAGAACCTTCGTGTTCGGGCCGATCGTGACCGTGAGCGGCGGCTGGCCGACGAGCAGCTTGCCGTGACGGTTCGAGTGGCTCACGGCGATCGTGAGCGAACCGGGCGTGCTCGTGGCCGAGTCATAAGCCGTGTAGTTGTAGATCAGGCCCTTGAGCACGTACATCACCTTGGCCTTGCCGTGGTTCGTGTGTGTCCCGGCGGTCGGGGGCTTCCCCTTCGCCAGAGCGACGCTCGGGATCATCAGGGCGGCCAGCACGAACGGGAGCAGCTTCTTCATTACCGATTGTCTCCTTTTTTGCGCGTTCCGAGTGCCTCCCCTTCGGCGGATCGTGGCCCCGGGTTGTTAGCCGGCAACCAGGCCGGTGTAAGCGCCGTGTAAAGCGGATCGGGCGCGAGCACTCGTTCGTTCGCTGCTCCACGGCCTAAATCGGCCGTCACACGTCTCAGTTGCCATGGTGATCCGTCTCGCCTCGACCGTCGTGGCCGCAGTGCTGCTCCTCCTGCTCGCCGCCGCCGCAGATGCGGCCGGCCCCGCGACGGCGGTCCAGGTCAGCCACTGTCCCGGACCGCGTAATGCCGAGGTGGTGCAGGCGGTGGACGGCCGCTACGTCTACGAGGTCTGGATCGGTTGCGGCAAGAGCATCGGCTTCGCCCGGTCGGTCGACGGCGGCAGGAGCTTCGGGCCGTCGAGATCCGTCCGCGGGTCGAATCGGGTGGGCCTGCACACCTGGGATCCGGCGATCGCCGTGGCTCCCGACGGAACCGTCTACGTGGCGTACATGACCGGCCCGCCCGAAGTCGCCTCGAGCGGCCCCGAACCGATGCGCCCGGCCGTCGCCGTCTCGCACAATCACGGCAAGTCCTTCGACCGCGTCACGACGCTGCCTGTGCCGGCTACGAAGCGGCCGGTCGGAAGCTGGGGCGACCGGGAGTTCCTCGCGGTCGGACCGAACGGAGCCGTTTACGTGACCTGGGACTACGGGCCGCGGCGGGACCAGGTGAGGATCGTTTGTCCGCCGACGAGCAGCTGCTTCTTCACCGAAGGAGACTTCAACGCGGTGATCCAGAAGTCCTCGGACGGCGGGAAGACCTGGACGAGGCTCGCCCCGATCAGCCCCGGGTTCCCGCTCGGCGGCGCCTACAGCGCGCCCGTCGTGGCGGAGCGCGACGGGACACTCGACGTCCTCTACTGGGCGCATCCGACGGACTCGAAGACCCTCACCGTCTCGCCGGGGCGCGAGTACTTCACCCGCTCGACCGACGGCGGCGCGAGCTGGTCGAAACCCGTCCTCGTCGGCCCACAGGCGGGGCCCATCGGGCTGAAGGTGTGGTGGATCGACGGCTCCCTCGCCGTCGATCCCGCCGGAACGCTCTACGCGAGCTGGGACACCCAGCAAGGAGGCCGCGACACCGGCTGGCTCGCGTGGTCGACGAACGGGGGCACCCGCTGGTCCTCGCCGCTCCGGGTCGCGTCGAGCCGGACGGAGCATCTGACCCAGGTCGTCGCAGCCGGGCGGCGCAACGTCTACGTCGCGTGGCAGACGATCGTCCGCCGCAAGGGGTACGCGACCTACGTGCGACGCTACTCGCTGGGCAAGGGATGGACCGGCCCCGCGAAGAAGGTCTCGCCGTCGTACGGAAACCCCGGTGTCTGGCCCGGAGACACGTTCGGCCTCTCCACGAAGAAGGGCACCGCCATCCTGAGCTGGGGGAGCGCGATCCACGGGCGAAGGACCTCGGAGATCTACTCCGCGGCGGTCAGGCTGCCGGCCGGGTAGCCACTCACGCCGGTTGCAACGTCGTATGATCGCCCGAACCGCAAAGGGAGGGCGTTGTGGCAGTTGTCTACATCCAGGAGTTCCCGATCGGCGATCGGTCGACGACGAACTACGACTTCGTGGCGGAGCAGGTCGGCGACGGCCCGTTCCAGGGGCTGATCGCCCACACCGCGGGGTTCGACGACGAGGCCGGCGTCTTCCGGATCCTCGACGTGTGGGAGAGCCGCGAGGACGCCGAGCGGTTCCTCGCAGAGCAGATCCAGCCGCTGATGGAGCAGGGTCCGCAGTCGCTTCCCAGCCCGGACACCGTCACCGAGCCGACCCGGGACGGCTTCTACGACCTCCACCACGTCGTGCGGTAGAAGGGCTTAGAACTCGTTTCGGAATGAACACGCGCTGACCTGGTGCGATGGTCGAGTGCGAGACAAGGACGCAGGGAGCGCGAATAGCAGCGCTATTTGTGCGACCGAGGACGCCGGCTCGCGCCGACCAGCGCGGTCGGACAGCCCGTGCTTTATTTCGATGCGAGTTCCTAGACGCCGGCGGCGCTGACGACGAAGTCCGTCGCGAAGCCGAGCAGCACGCCGGCGACGACGAGCCAGGTCACGAGGGCGGTTCGGCCGTAGCTGCGATTGACGGCCATCAGCTCCTGGACGACGTAGAGGATCGAGCCGGCGGCGACGGCGAAGAAGACGACCGACATCGCCTCGCTCGACCAGGCCTGTCCGAGCACTGTCCCGAGGAACGTCGGGCCTCCTCCGATCAGCCCCATCAGGGCGAGGAAGCCCCAGCTCGGCCGCGTCCCCTCCCCCGCGAGCGGCCCGCAGATGCCGAATCCCTCCGTCGCGTTGTGGAGGCCGAAGCCGACGATCAGCGTCACCGCGAGGCTGATCGAGCCGGCGGCGGCGGCCTGGCCGATCGCGAGCCCCTCGCCGAAGTTGTGGACTCCGATCCCGACCGCGATCAGGAGGGCCAGCTGCTTCCCCGGCGTGAGCTCGTCGAGCCAGGTGCGATGCGTGAACTCGTCGACCGCGGCCGCGCCCGGGCCGACCATCGTCGTCACCCGCCGGCTCGCCCGGCGGCGCATCCAGACCGCGTAGTGGACGAGCGCCATCAGGCCGAGCGCGAAGCCGGCCGCGCCGAGCGCCGAGAGCCAGGCGAACCTGCCCCAGTGCCGCGCCTGGAGCGCCGACTCGATCGGATCGACCGCGCCGGTCAGCACGTCCCAGAACAGGAACAGGAGGATCCCGGTCGCGAGCGCCGAGAGGCACGCGCGCATCACCGGTCCGAACGTGTTGACGCGGCCGACGGGCAGCCCGAGAAAGATCGTCGCGCCCGCGATCGCGCCCAGCAGGAGGATGTGTGCCGTCGACATGACCAGTAGGGTGCCTGCCCGTGTAAGGGTGCCCTTACACGGAGGCTCACCGGCAATATAGCTTCGTGCCCACAGCCGGCCACTCGGTAGACGAGTACCTGGAGACGATCTACTTCCTTGCCTTCCCGATCGGCGAGTACACCCCGCACGGCGCCGGCGCCCCTCCCCTCGCCTCCCGTGTCGCCGAGATGCTTCACGTCTCACGCGCCTCCGCGGGAGAGATGCTGAAGCGGCTCGAGGCCGAGGGGCTGATCGAGCGCGGGAAGAAGAAGGAGGCGCTCCTCACCGAGGCGGGCCGCGCGCGGGCCGAGCGGGTCGTCCGCAAGCACCGGATCATCGAGCGGCTTCTCACCGACTTCATGGGCTACACCGGCTACGAGTCTCACGAGCGCGCGGACGAGCTCGGCGACACGTTCGACGACGAGATGATCGAGCGGATCGACGACAAGCTCGGCCACCCACAGCGCTGCCCGCACGGCTGGCCCGTCGATCCGGCGGTCGAGCAGGCGGAGAACGCCGAGCTCGCCCCTCTGGCGACCCTCCCGGAGGGAACGCGGGCGACGATCGTCCGCCTGGCCGAGCACGACGGCGACCTCCTGCACTGGTTCTACGACCAGGGGCTCGTGCCCGGCACGAGCATCCTCGTACAGGCCGCCGAGCCGGCGGCGGATCAGTTCACGGTCGCGATCGAGAAGGTCGGCGAGCGCGCGATCTCCGAGAAGGCCGCCGCCGGTCTTTTCGTCAGACCGTCGTAGGCGCTCGGTCGCCCAGCCCCGCGGCCTCGCGCAGCGCGTCGGCGCGCTCGGTGCCCTCCCACGTGAAGCCGGCGTCCTCGCGGCCGAAATGCCCGTAGGCCGCCGTCTTCGTGTAGATCGGCCGCCGTAGGTCGAGGTCGCGGAGGATCGCCGCCGGGCGGAGGTCGAAATGCTCGCGGATCAAATCCTCGATCCGCGGCACGGGAATCGCCTCGGTCCCGAACGTGTCCACGAGGATCGAGAGCGGGTGCGCGACCCCGATCGCGTACGCGACCTGGATCTGGCACCGGTCCGCGAGGCCCGCCGCGACGACGTTCTTCGCCACCCAGCGCGCCGCGTAGGCCGCCGAGCGGTCGACCTTCGTCGGGTCCTTGCCGGAGAAGGCGCCGCCGCCGTGCGGCGCTGCGCCGCCGTAGGTGTCGACGATGATCTTGCGCCCCTTGAGGCCGGTGTCCCCCATCGGCCCGCCGATCACGAACTTCCCGGTCGGGTTGCAGTAGACGAAGTCGCGGTCGTGCTCGAGCCGCCGCTGGTCGTAGAGATCCTTGGGCAGGATCGGCTCGATCACCTGCTCGATCAGGTCCGGCTTGAGCAGCGTGTCGCAGTCGAGCCCGTCGCGGTGCTGCGTCGAGATGAGCACGCGCTCGATCTCGACGGGCCGCTGGCGGCCGTGCTCGTCGATCTCGTACCGCACGGTGACCTGCGTCTTGCCGTCCGGCCGCAGGTACGGCAGGACGTCCGCCTTGCGAACCTCCGCGAGCCGTCGCGCGAGCCGGTGCGCGAGCATGATCGGCAGCGGCATCAGCTCGTCGGTCTCGTTGGACGCGTAGCCGAACATCATCCCCTGGTCGCCCGCCCCCTCACGGTCGAGGGGGTCGGTGTCGCCGTGCTGGGTCTCGTACGAGCTGTCGACGCCCTGCGCGATGTCGGGCGACTGCTCGTCGATCGCCACGACGACGCCGCAGGTCTCGGCGTCGAAGCCGAACTTCGCGCGCGTGTAGCCGATCTCGCGAACCCGCTCGCGCACGAGGCGCGGGATGTCGACATAGGTGTCGGTCGTGATCTCGCCGGCGACGACGACGAGGCCGGTCGTGATCAGCGTCTCGCAGGCGACGCGTCCCTCATGGTCGTCGGAGAGGACGGCGTCGAGGACGGAGTCGGAGATCTGATCGGCCATCTTGTCGGGATGGCCCTCGGTGACCGACTCGGAGGTGAAGGAGAAGGAGCGTGTAGGCATGGCGGGGAGGCTAGCTGAGGCATGCGCCGGCTCCGTCATTCCTCTGTCGGCTCTCTGCCCATCAGGCCTGCGGCGAGCTCGGTGAGGCTCTGGCCGGAGAGCACCGCGCAGACGCCGTCGGTGATCGGGAGCTCGACCGCGAGCCTGTGGGAGAGGTCGCGCAGGATCGGGGCCGTCGTCAGCCCCTCGACGGTCTGGCCGATCTCGGCCGCGGCCTGATCGGGCGTCAGCCCCTGCGCGATGAGCTGGCCGGCGTGACGGTTGCGGGTCTTGGCGCTGCAGCAGCTGACCACTAGGTCTCCGATCCCGGCGAGACCCGCGAACGTCTCGGGCCTTGCGCCCGCAGCCTCGCCCAGCCGTGTCATCTCCGCCAGTCCCCGCGCGATGAGTGACGCCTTCGCGTTGTCGCCGAGGCCGAGGCCGTCGACGCCGCCCGCCGCCAGGGCGATGACGTTCTTCGCGGCGGCGCACAGCTCGACACCGACGAGGTCGGGATTGACGTAGGCGCGAAAGAGGCTCGAGTTGAGCGCGTGCTGGAGCTGGCCGGCGAAGAAGCCGTCCTCGCTCGCGATCACCGCGGCCGTCGGCAGGCCCGCGGCGATCTCCTCCGCGATGTTCGGCCCGGAGAGGACGGCGACGGAGCGGTTGCGGACGCGGGTCGAGAGGCGCTCGCCGGTCTCCGGATCCAGACCCTTGACCAGGCTGAGAACGGGCGCGTCGCCCGGCAGCGCGTCGACCACCTCGGCAAAGGCGCGGCTCGGCACGGCCACCACCGCCACGTCGGCGTCGCCGGGAGCGTCGGCGAGCGCGACCGGCTCGGCCGCGCCGAGGTCGACGCCCGGCAGGTAGCGGGGGTTCCGGCCGGTACGCGCGATCGCGTCGGCCTGCTCACGCGTGTGGCACGCGAGAACGACGTCGTGGCCGCGGTCGAGGAGGACGCGCGTGAACGCCGTCCCCCACGAACCGGCTCCGACGACCAGAAACCGCACGCGCGGAGCCTACGACCTGCGCACGAAGTCGATCGAGACCGGGACGCCGTCGAGCCCGAAGCGCTCGCGCAGCCGGTTCTCGACCCAGTAGCCGTAGTCGCGGGTCACGAGCCCCGGGTCGCTGACGAAGAAGCGGAAGCGCGGGGGGCGCACCCGGATCTGGGCGCCGTACAGGAGGTTGAGCCGGCGGCCACGCGGCCCGCTCGGCGGTTGGCGTGCCTCGCGGAGCTCGGCGAGCGCACGGTTCAGCTCCGCCGTCGGGATCCTCGCCGTGTGCCGGTCGAAGAGCTCGGCGACCCCGTCGAGCAGCCGCTCGAGCCCACGTCCGGTGTGCGACGACACGGCGACGAACGGCGGCCGCTGGCGCAGTCGACGGCGCAGCTGGCCGCGGACGTCCTCGACGCCGATCGTCGTCGCGTCCCACTTCGAGAGGACGACGAGCGTCGAGCAGTCGGCATGCCGCGCGACGTCGGCGACCGCGATGTCCTGCTCCACGATCCCCTCCGAGGAGTCGATCAGGACGAGCGCGACGTCCGCGCGCTCCGCGGCCTCGAGCCCGCGCAGCTCGGAGTAGAACTCGATGCCCTGCCGGTGCCGCCGCTTGCGGCGGAGGCCGGCGGTGTCGATCAGGACGAAGGTCCGCTCGCCGCGCTCGAGCACGGTGTCGACGGCGTCGCGCGTCGTGCCCGGGATCTCGCTCACGATCAGCCGCTCGCGGCCGAGGAGCGCGTTGACGAGGCTCGACTTGCCGACGTTCGGGCGGCCGAGGATCGCGACGCGGATCGCGTCGTCGGACAGCGAGGGCCGGCCCGCCGGCGAGAGCCGCTCGAGCTCGGCGACGACGCGATCGAGCAGGTCGCCGCTGCCGGTGCCGTGCAGGCCCGAGATCGGAATCGGATCGCCGAGGCCGAGCCGGTGGAGCTCGAGCACGAGTGGCTCCTGGCTCGGATCGTCGATCTTGTTCGCAAGCACGAGCACGCGCTTGTGGGTCTCGCGCAGGATCTGGGCGACCTCCTCGTCGCCCGGCGTGACGCCGGCGCGCGCGTCGACGACGAAGAGCACGAGATCCGCCTCCGCCACCGCCTCGCGTGCCTGCTGCGCGATCGCGCGCGTGAGCGGCGCCGGATCGGCGATGTCGACGCCTCCCGTGTCGACGAGCACGAAGCGCTTGCCGGTCCACTCGCAGACGAGCTCCTTCCGGTCGCGCGTCACGCCCGGGCTCTCGTGGACGACCGCCGCGCGCGTCTCCGTCAGCCGGTTGACGAGCGTCGACTTGCCGACGTTCGGGAAGCCGACGATCGCCACCGCGCCGAGGAGCGGAGGAGGCGGAGGCGCGGGCAGCTCGCCCGCGTCGAGGTCCTCGATGTCGCTCATGGGGCGCATCCAGGCGCCCCATGAGCGTGTGGAGGGGGCGTGGGGG
>DASSVO010000015.1:0-29850 GCA_035706005.1 Gaiellaceae bacterium
ATGCTACGGCGCAGGGAGACGATCCGCACCTCGAGACCGGCGTTCCTGACTCGCTGGGTCGCTGCGTCCTCCGGCATCCCGAGCACGCGAGGGACGTCCACGTACTGGACGAACGGGGGCGCGTGCGCGAGCCGCAGCGAACCCAGGGTCAACCCGAGGAGAACGACCACGACCGCGACGCCGGCCAGCGTTCGAGCAAGGTTGCGCCGCCGCGGCCGCCCGCGGCTGACGATCTGGGGCGGCGGCTCGGGATGCTCGAGCAACCCGAGCTCCTCCGCCGCCTCGCGCAGGTGTGGCCCGCCATGCTCGATGAGGTCGACCACCGCGTGGTGGTAGGCGACGCGCCGGGACTCCGCCGCATCCAGCGCTCGCTCGTACTCCGCGCGCAGCTTCTTGACGCGCCCCAAAGGATCCACGTCGACCTCCTGGGCAATCTTGACACTTCGCGCCGCCGAAAAACTCCCGGTTTGCGGACTTCGAGGCCGGGGACCTCCGACTAGTCGAGCGACCGCGAAGGGGGCTACGCACACGTGTCGGTAATGCAGCGCGAATCTTCGGCGGGCTACCTCACCCGGGCACCGCGCTCGAGTGGCCTGGCCGACGTCCTCGAGATCCTTCTCGATCGCGGGCTCGTCATCGACGCCTACGTTCGCGTCTCCCTCGTGGGAATCGAGCTCCTGACGATCGACCTGCGGGTCGTGATCGCGAGCGTCGACACCTACCTGCGGTTCGCCGAGGCGGTGAACCGGCTCGACCTAGCGGCAAGCGACGACTCGAAGGGCCTGCCTCAGTTGATGGGTGTCGACGGCGACAACCGCGACGGCAGCGGCGAAAAGGACGAGGACGAAGATCGCTGATGGCAGCGACGGCCGAACGGCAGCAGTTGACAGGCGTCCTCCTGGACCAGGTCCAGCGAACGAACTTCCCGGCCGCGGCGCAGCTGGACCGGATCGAGCGCCTGATCTCGACTCGCGACGAGCTGGAGGACTACATCGCCATCCTCGCGCAGAAGGTGCAGGGGAAGGCCTTCCCGCACGGTGAATTGCTCGATCGCCTCGAGCGGCTGCTGAGGGTGTTGCAGCGCGCCGACGAAGAAGACCAGTGACCTGACCGTCGCCTGAAGCCGCTATTTCCAGAGTTGGGGTGGCTCGCCTCGCACGCGGATCGAGTCGATGCGGCCGCCTCGGCCGAACTGCACCACCCAGCTCGCCTCATGCGAGCCGCCCCAGCTCTCGACGAACTCGACGTGCCGAACACGGGCCGAAGGCGGAGCGACCGTCGAGCACGTGCCCCGCAGCGTGCCCCCGGGCGGCCCGCCGCGCGGGATGGCGCAGCGCACGTACAGGCCGGTGGTGTCGGGGAAGATCCGGAAGCGCGGGCTCGCTCTCCGTGCTCGGGCAATGGCCGAGACCTGGGATGTCGTGAGGCCCCAGTCGAGCCCGACCCTGTGGTGGGCCAGGTCGACCCCCACTTCGAGGTAGTGCGCGTTGCATTCCCCCGGCGGCCCGGGCCCCACCGAGGGACACCCGACGCGGAACGCGTGGCGGCTCTTCATCCGGATCATCGCCCAGCGCACGTGGCCCGGGCGGGCACCCGCGATGCGAACCGTCTCGACGCCGGCGATGGCCGCGTGCGGGTCGCCGTAATAGGCCGCCTGTCTGTGCGCTAGGGCCTGAATCGACGTCGGAGCCACGGGGTCGCCGATTCCCGTGACGTGCACGCCGCCGCAACCGGCAACCAGGCAAGCACCGAGAACGAGGGCAGAGACGCCGACGGCATGCTTCATCTCTCATCGTTTATACGCCTGCAGCTTCGGGGCGGTGGACGTTGGCCGGTCGTTGGCATGGCGGCGTACTGTCCGGCTTGAAATGAGGCTGGGTGGCCGGTGGCTGGGTCTTGTCTGCGTATTCGCGATCGCGCTGGTGGCGGGGTATGGCTTTGCCGGAGCGGACGGTAAGGCGACGACGTCGCAGACGAGGTCGGTGTGCAGGACGGCCGGCGGCGTCGCCACCTGGTCTCCGGATGGCAAGCGGATCGGCTATGTCGGTCGGCTGCATGCGATCTGCGTCGCCTCCGCCGACGGCATGCACGCACGGCCGCTGCCGTACACCGTTTGTCGAGTGCAGTGCCGCGTCCACCTCCCCGATCCGCCGATCCAGCTCGACTGGGTGCGGCCGAAGCTCCTGCTCTACCTCGACGACTTCGAGCTCTTCGCGGTCCAGATCGGGCAGCGGCCGCGCCTGCTCGGGAAGGTGCAGGGTGAGATCGACACGTTTGCTGCGGATGCGAGAGGCGACCGTGTCGCTCTGGGGAGCTCGGTCTGCTCCAACTGCCGGGGGCCGGTCACGGTTCTGAGCGTCCCGTCAGGAAGGATCGTCGGCCGGATCGGCGGGCCTGCGGCCGACAACTACTTCCCCAGCCTGTCTCCCGACGGGAAGCGACTCGCGTTCATCGAGACCCAGCCGCGGATCGAAGTCTGGACAGCGTCGGCCGACGGCGCCAACCTGCAGCCGCTGAAGCAGTGCGGCGGCACTCCGATCTGGTCTCCCAAGGGCGACAGGATCCTGTGTTCCGGCTTGTCGACTCGGCCGCCCCATCATTGCTGCTCGCTGTCGCTCGTCCCTCCGCAGGGCGGCCCGAGCACGACGCTTGTCCCAAGCGGTGTCGCGCCCAACCTCCTCCTGTCTTGGTCGCCCGACGGGCGCCGCATCCTCTACCGGACCGGGCACTGCGGCTGCCGGCTCGCCGTCGTCGACGTGCGCACGCGACGAACACGCTGGCTCGGGGAAAGCGGCAACGTCGTGTCGGCGGACTGGTCGCCCGACTCGCGACAACTGCTCGTCACCGAGCCCTCGCCGCTCTTTTCCAACTGTGCGCTGGTGTGGCGCGTGCCGGCCGACGGCACGAAGCCTCGACGCCTACTGAGCTGCTCCTAGCCCCCTAATGCCGCTGGCCGAGGTCGATCGCGTCCGTCGACTTCGGGAGCGAGCGCTCCTTCCCGAGGGCGTCGCTGAGTCGCTGATCGGCGTCCAGCGAGAAGCCCTCGCCGTCCGAGACCTCCGGGTGCTCATCCCGCCACTTCGCCGGGCTCCACCAGCGCTCGATCCGATCGCTCGCGTTCCGGAATGATCCCCGGCCCGTTTTGAGGTCCCTCCTACCGGACGAGCGCACGCGGAGGCCCCTGGCTCCACCACTCTTCGGTTCCGCAGCGGGCGCAGCGCATTTGCACTTCTCGAAAGTCACGCTGGGACGGATCGGCCCACATCCCGCCGCCCGTCGGGATCCGCTCTGAGGCACGCTCGGGGTCGAGGCGGTCCACGACCTTCCACTTGTGGTGGAACGGTGGCAAGAGAATGCAGCGAAGCGCACGCCCATCCACCGCGCTGCGAACCTTACCGTCCTCTGGGGAACGCCTCGTCTGGGCCAGCGTTGCGGAACGACCCCTGCAAACGTGGGAGCGGTCCGGACCGCTTGTAGTGTTCCCGCTCGTGAAGATCAGCGTGATGATCAAGAGTCGGTTTCGACGCCAGCCACCGCTTCCGACGGACGAGCTTGCCGCTCCCAACGACGAGGAGAGGCGCCGCGAGCACGAGGCCGGTCTTACGGCCCAGATCGAGGCCGAGAAGCTCAGGACCATGGTGGATGCCCCACGCGGGCGCTTCCCGTAAGCCAGGTCGCGGAACGCTCGCCTGGGCGAACGCCCTCTGGCTCGAACCGCCCGCCAGATAGAAATGGCTGGCAATGAGCCGTTCCTACGAGGAGCTCGAGATCGGAGCCGTGTACCGGAGCGCCTACGGGCGGACGGTGCTGGACGCCGACAACGTCTGGTTCACGCTCCTCACGCTGAACACGAACCCGATCCACTTCGACGCCGAGTACGCCGCGACGACCGAATGGGGACGGCCGCTCGTCGACTCGACGTTCACGCTCGCGCTCGTGACCGGGCTGTCCGTCCCGGACGTGTCCGAGCGCGGCGTCAACCTCGGTTGGCGGGAGGTGCGGCTGCCGGCGCCCGTCTTCGCCGGCGACACGATCCGCGCCGAGACGGAGGTGCTCGAGAAGCGGGAGTCGCAATCGCGCCCGGGCTTCGGCATCGTCACCGTCCGGACGCGCGGCCTCAACCAGCGCGACGAGACGGTGATCGAGTTCGAGCGCTCGATCATGCTGCCGCTGTGACGGTGATCGAGACCGACCGGCTCCTCCTGCGCAAGCCGGTGCTCGAGGACGCGCAGGCGGCGCTCGAGCTCATGACGGACCCGGTCGCGATGGAGTTCCTCGGCGGCGTCCATCCGAATGCTGCGACAGATCCGGAGTTCGCCGTCCGCCGCTGGCTCGAGCGCTGGGAGGACAACGACTGCGGCCCGTTCTCGATCGTCCGGCGCGAGGACGGGCACTGGCTCGGCCGCACCGGAGTGCTCGTCTGGGACACGCGGACGTGGACGCACACGACCTTCGCGAACGCCGGCGAGTTCGCCCAACCCGAGCTGGGCTGGGCGCTCGTGCGCGAGCACTGGGGCCGGGGCTATGCGACCGAGGCGGTGCTCGGGGTGCGCGAGTGGGCCTACGCCGAGCGAGGCTACGAACGGCTCGTCTCGCTCATCGCCCCCGCCAACGTCCGCTCGCAGCGGCTCGCCGAGCGACTCGCTGCCACGCCCGGCGAGACCGTGCACCTCTTCGACAACGGCCCGCACGTCCTCTGGGAGCACCCGCGGTGATCGAGACGGAGCGTCTCATCCTCCGCAAGCCGCGCCCCGAAGACGCGGCAGACCTGGCTGTCGTCTACTCCGATCCGGAGGCCGTCCGGTACCTGGGCGACGGGAGCACGGCCACGCTCGCAGAGGTCGAGGAAGTCATCCCGCAGTGGCTCGGACGCTGGGAGGACTGGGGCGTCGGCTTCTTCTCGCTCGAGCGGCGCGAGGACGGTCGCGTGCTCGGTCGGGCCGGCTTCCTCCGCTGGGATCCCGCGACCTGGCAGATCGGCGGGGACGAGACGGAGCTCGGTTGGATGCTCGGACGCGAGCACTGGGGCCGTGGCTACGCGACCGAGGCGGCGCTCGCGTTGCGCGGCTGGGCGATCGCGGAGCGCGGGCTGACGCGCCTCATCTCGCTCATCCAGCACGGGAACGTCCGGTCGGTCCGTGTCGCGGAGAAGATCGGCGAGCGATTCGAGCGGGACGTGGACGTTCGCGGCAAGCCGTCCTGGCTCTACGCGCTCACGAGCGTAGGCTCGACGGAGCTCGATAAGGAGCGGAGGCGCCGACATGCGCGGCGCCGGAGCGGATAACTGCATGAGCGAACTGCGTCCGATCGAGGGCGCCCGCGTCGTCGACGTCAGCTCCTCCATCGCCGGACCGACGGCGACGCAGCTGCTCGCCGCGCTGGGCGCCGACGTCGTGAAGGTGGAGCCGCTTGCCGGCGACCACGCCCGCGCCTGGGGCCCGCCGTTCCTGCAGGGCGAGGGCGCGATGTTCCTCGCCTCGAACGCGGGCAAGCGCTCACTCGCCGTCGATCTCGGGGAGGAGCGTGGCCGGGAGATCGTGCGGCGTCTCGTCGAGCGCGCCGACGTGTTCCTCCAGAGCCTCCGCCCTGGAGCAGCCGACCGGCACGGCCTCGGCGCCGCCGAGCTCCGCGCGAGCAACCCGCGGCTCGTCCACTGCTCGATCGGGGCGTTCGGCACGCGCGGCCCGCTCAGCGACCAGCCGGGCTACGACCCGCTGCTGCAGGCCGCGTCGGGGATCATGAGCGTGACGGGTGAGAGCGACCGGCCGCCGGTGCGCGTGGGCGTTTCCCTGATCGATCTCGGCACCGGCGTGTGGGCGGCTCTCGGCGTCCTCGCCACGCTGTACGAGCGCGAACAGACCGGCGTGGGCCGCACGCTCGAGCTCTCCCTCTACGAGACCGCGCTGTCCCTGCTCGCGTACCAGCTCGTCGGCTATCTCGGCGCCGGAGTCGTGCCGGGCCGCGAGGGGAGCGCGTTCCCGCAGATCGCGCCGTACCAGGTGTTCGCCACGCGCGACGGCGAGCTGATGATCGTCGCCGGCAACGACAAGCTCTTCGCCGCCCTCTGCGACGTGCTCGCTCTGCCCGGGCTGGCCGGCGATCCGCGCTTCCTTACCAACCCCGCCCGCGTGGCGAATCGAGCCGAGCTCGTCGCGATGCTCGAGGAGCGGACGAGGGAGCGGGACTCGGCGGAGCTGAGCGAGGCGCTCGTCGCGGCAGGCGTCCCCGTCTCGCGCGTGAACGATGTCGGCGAGGCCGCGCGCCATCCGCAGACCGAGGCGCTCGGGATCCTCCAGTCGCTCGGAGATCTGGTCACGGTGGCGGCGCCGCTCTCGGCCGACGGGGAGCGGGTGCGCCAGAACGCGCCGCCGCCGGCGCTCGGCGCGCACACCGCAGAGATCCTCCGCGAGCTCGACTACGCCGAGGACGAGATCGCCGGGCTCGCCGCCGCGGGCGTCGTCCGCCTCGGCTGACGGAACCAGAGCAGCCAGATCGCGGTCGCGCCCACGAGCACCGCCGCCCAGCCCCAGTTCGCCGTCGGCGTGAGGACGCTCGGCATCTCGTGGCTCGTCCAGCCGCGCTTGACGACCTGCTCGAGCCAGTCGTCGTTGACGAGGTTGCCCACGCCGTAGGCGAGCATGAGCGCGAGATACGCGTCGAGCACCCGCGGCCGCGGCAGGCGCGACACGGCGAGAGCGCTCAGCGCGAGCATCGTCCCCTCCCAGCCGTGGTGCTGGCCGTGGTGGACGGCGTGATGCAGCCCGGGAGTCCCCGGCTGGGTCGTGAGCCTGCCCGTCTCGAAGAACCAGCCGAGGAACGGGACGCCGTCGAGGTAGAAGCCGAGCTCGGCCGCGATGAGCGGCGCGCAGAAGAAGATGAGCACCGCAGCGAGCGCGATCCGCACGCGATCGCCACGCACTCGCCGCTCGGAGGAGACACCGACCACGAGCACGAGCCCTGCGGCGAGCGAGAGGCCGAGCGCGGGGACCGCGTTCAACGGCTTCGCGTCGAGATTCGCCTGGTCGACCGCGAAGTAGACGACTGCACAGAGCGCGATCGCGACGACTCCCACGATCCGCAGCCGGTCGCGGAGGCGCGGCCACGCGAGGCCGACGAGCGCGATCCCCACGAGCGCGAACGGGAAGTTGAGCGCCACGAGCTCCCGACCGAAGCCCGCGCCGATCCCGCTGTGGTGGACGTTGTACAACTCCGCGGCTGGAGATCGGGAGTACGTCGCGATCACCGCCGCCCCGTCGAGCACGATCAGGGCGAGCACCGCCCGGATCTCCCACGGGACTCGCGTCACGGCGGCCAGCTTCCGGCGCGGTGGACGTAGCCCTCGAGCGGCCGGCCGAGCAGCCCCTCGAGCCATTGCGAGACGCCGACGAGCGAGTCGAGGTCGACGCCCGTCTCGACTCCCTCTCCCTCGAGCAGGTAGACGAGATCCTCCGTCGCGACGTTGCCGGTCGCGCGCGGTGAGAACGGGCAGCCGCCGAGGCCGCCCACGGAGGCGTCGAGAACGCGTGCGCCTCCGTCGAGCGCGGCGAGGCAGTTCGCGTAGCCGGTGTTGCGCGTGTTGTGGCCGTGGAAGCCGCCCGCCCGCGCCCGCTCGACGAGCGCCCGGACCGCGGACGGCGTCGCAACCCCGATCGTGTCGGCGAGGACGACCTCGGCACCATCCGCGAAGCGCGCGGCGAGCTCGGCGACGGCACCGGGATCCACGCGACCCTCGAACGGACAACCGAACGAGCAGGAGATCGTCACCGTCGCCGGTGCCTCGCCGGCCGCGGTGAGGATCGCGTCGGCCCGCTCGACCGCCTCGGCGAGCGTCGCGTTCCCGTTGCGGAGGTTGAAGGTCTCGGTGGCCGCGAACGTCACGTTGACGCGGTCCAGGCCGGCGGCCGCGAAGCGCTCCCAGCCGCGCTCGTTGAGGACGAGACCGGAGAGCTCGACGCCCTCGCGGCGACCGATGCGCTCGACGACCTCCTCGGCGCCGGCCATCTGCGGCACCCGGTCGGCGCGGACGAAGCTGACGGCCTCGATCCGCGGCAGCCCGGCCGCCGCGAGGCGCTCGATGAGCTCCGCCCGCGTCTCGGGCGGCAGCACCTCCGACTCGTTCTGGAGACCGTCGCGCGGCCCGACGTCGCAGAGGAGCACCTGCATCGGCCGAGCGTACTTCTGATTCCTTGTAACAGACTGTTACAAGCGAGGACCCGTCCGGAGTGAGCGGTGCGTGGCCGGTACCCAGCGCGCTTCCGGCTCACCTAGTAACAGTCTGTTACTAGGTTCAACAGGTCCGGACGAGTCGTGGCTTCGTCCTGGGATCTACCGCGTGCCCAGCTCCATCCCGAGCAGGCGGGGCAGGGCCGCGGCTGCGCGCGCGGCGAGCGGCGGCCGTCGCCCCTGCTCCTCCGCGGCCTCGCAGCTCATGATCGCCCAGCGGACGAGGCCGCCGCCGACCCGGCGGAACGGCTCCCGGGGCAGTCGCGGCACGGCCCGCGCCGCCAGAGGGAGCCGCGTCCACTCGTCGTCCGCGCCGAGGGCGAGCGAGGCGAGAATCCGGCCGCCGAGCCAGCTCGGACCGACGCCGTGGCCGGAATAGCTGGCGCCGTAGTGGATCCGCGTCCCGGGTTTCGTGCGGAAGAAGGGCTGGTGGTCGGCCGAGACGTCGATCGGCCCGCCCCATGCCCGCTCGACGCGAACACCCGCGAGCCCCGGGAGCAGCCGCCGCAGGCCCGCCTCCGCCCGGGCGGCGGTCGGCCCGTCACGCGAGAAGCGATCGTCGATGCGGCCGCCGAAGCCGATCGGCCCGCTGCCGCTGCCCATGAGCAGACGGCCGTCGTTCGTCGTGCGGAAGTAGTGGAGGAACATCCGCCCGTCCACGATCGCTTCGCCGCCGGTCCAGCCGATCTCCGCGAGGAGCTCCGGCGCCGGCTCCGTGAGGACGACGTACGAGCCGAAGTTGGTGAGGTTGCGCGAGGCCGGCTTCCAGCCCGTGAGTGCGGCGTTCGTCGCGAGCACGACCTCGGGAGCGCGGAGCACGCCTCCCGGAGTCTCGAGCTCGTTCGGCGAGCCGCTGCGAACCGCGGTCACCGGCGTCCGCTCGTGCAGCGTCACCCCCGCGTCGAGCGCCGCCCGCCGCAGCGCGCGCACGAGCAGGCCGGGATGAACCGTTGCGCACTCCGGATAGAAGACTCCGTTCCGGAAGACGGGCGACGTGACCCGCCGCGCGACCTCCTCAGGTGTGAGAGGGACGATCTGATCCGGGCGTCCGACCCGTGCGGCGGCAGCGGCCGCCTTCTCCACGGCGGCGTCCTGCGCCGGCGCGGCGGACACCTCCAGCATCCCGCCTTCGACCAGCCACACGTCCTCCCCGCGCGCCTCTGCCCAGGCTCGGATCCCCGGGATGATCCGCTCGCCAGCGTGCGCGAGCTCGAGAGCCGACTCGCCGCCGAGCACGGACAGGACCCCGGGCAGCGAGCCCCAGTAGCCGTGGACGAAGCCGCCGTTGCGGCCGCTCGGCCCGTGCCCGCAGATCTCCGCCTCGAGCAGCGTCACGCGCAGCTCGGGAGCACGCTCGCGGAGCGCGAGCGCTGTCCAGAGTCCGGTGTAGCCGCCGCCGACGATCGCCACGTCGGCGGTCGCGTCGCCGGCGAGCGGCGCCGCCGCCGCGGGGTCGCCCTCCCGCGCGAGCGCGTCCTCGAGCCACCACGACGGCAGCCGAGGCTCGACTGACGGCAGGTTCACGCGGCCTTGGCGCGCCGGTTCTGGACGAAGACGTTGCCGAGCATCGCCGTGACGGCAATGACGAAGAACGCGATTCCGATCACGTTGATCTGCGGCGGTGTCGCGACGCGCGCGGCTCCCCAGACGAAGATCGGGAACGTCACCCGCGATCCGGCGACGAAGTACGTCACGACGAAGTCGTCGACCGAGATCGCGAAGCAGAGGAGCAACGCGGCGAGGATCGCGGGCGCGATCAGCGGGAGGGTCACCTTCGTGAAGGTCGTCCACTCGTTGGCCCCGAGGTCCATCGCGGCCTCCTCGAGGTGGCGGTCGAAGCCGACCAGTCGCGCCTTGACCGTCACGACCGCGAAGCTGACGCAGAACATCACGTGCGCGATGAGGATCGTCCAGAAGCCCAGCGGCGTGCTGAAGTTGAGGAAGAGCGTCAGCAGCGACGCGCCGAGGACGATCTCCGGCGTCGAGAGCGGGAGGAAGACGATGAAGTTCGTCGTCCCACGCCCGCGGAAGCCGTAGCGCACGAGCGCGAGGGCCATGAGCGTGCCGAGCCCCGTCGCGAGGATGCTGGCCAGCACCGCGATCTCGAGCGACAACACGACCGCGCTCTGGATGCCGGGGATCGCGTTCCAGTGTGTCCAGTTGTCCCACGTGAACCCGGTCCAGGTGAAGTTGAAACGGCCCCTCGGGTGGTTGAACGAGAACACCGCCACGACCGCGATCGGAAGCAGCAGGTAGGCGAAGAAGAGCACCGCCCAGAGGGTCAGGAGGTGACGGCGGACGAACGCCAGCGAACCGGCGAGCGTGCGCCGCCGCGGGCGCTGGACGTCGACGGCGACCGAGGTCATCCCGTCAGCTTCTCCGTCCCGACCGCGCGGGCGTAGCCGAGGACCATCGCGAGGATGATCGCCATCAGGATGAAGGACATCGCGGCCGCGGCCGGGTAGTCGATCAGCTCGTTGAACTTCGAGTTGATCACGTTCCCGATCATGTGGCTCGTCGGGGAGCCGAGCAGCTGGGCGTTGATGAAGTCCCCGGCGGCCGGGATGAAGGTCAGCAGCGTGCCCGCCACCACTCCCGGCAGCGAGAGCGGGAACGTCACCCGAAGAAAGGCGCGCCACTTGCTCGCGTAGAGATCCTCGGCCGCCTCGACGAGGGTCTGATCGATCTGCTCCAGCGAGACGTAGAGCGGGAGCGCCATGAAGGGGAGGTAGTTGTAGGTGATGCCGGCGACGACCGCGGTGCCCGTGGCCAGCACCCGGCCACCGGGAGAGACGATGTGGATGTCGGTGAGGATTCGGAGGACGAGCCCGTGGTCGGAGAGGATCGTCTCCCAGGCGAGGGTCCTGATCAGGTACGTGACGAAGAACGGAGCGACGATGAAGAGGAGGAGCAGGTTCTTCCAGCGACCGCCGCGGAACGCGATCCAGTACGCGACCGGGTAGCTGACGACGAACGCGATCAGCGTCGCGAGGCCGGCGTACTCGAACGAGCGCTCGAACTCCCCGCGGTAGCCCTTGATCGCGTCCCAGTAGTTGCCCCACGCCCAGTTGAAGGCGTAGCCGAAGTCGATGCTGCCGGACTGCAGCGACTGGTAGACGAGGAAGCCGACCGGGACCAGGAAGAAGACGCCCAGCCACAGCATCCCCGGCGCCAGGAGGAGGTACGGGGTCGCGCCGCGGTGCCGGTGGAAGAAGCCCAGGCCCATCAGGCGGTCCTCAGGCCGAGATCAGGTTCTGCCACTCCGTCTGGTACTTCTCGTTGTTGAGGGCGTTCGGGTCGATCGTGTGCGCACTGTCCAGCTCCGCCTTCGTCGGGAAGATCAGCGTGTTCTTCGCAATCGCGGGGTCTTGCTTGAGGAGCACTTCCTTCGCACCCAGCACCGGGCACACGTAGTTGACGTAGTCCTCGATCTCGGCCGCGATCTTCGGCTCGTAGACGAAGTTCATGTAGACCGACGCCGTGTAGACGTTGCCGCCCTTCGGGATCAGCATGTTGTCGGTCCAGATGTCTCCGCCCGTGTCCGGCTGCTGCCACTTCAGGTGGGAGTTGTCGGCCTGGAGCTGGACGATGTCGCCCGACCACGCCATCGTCGCGAGGAGGTCGCCGTTCGCGAGGGCGGGGGCGTAGTCGTTGCCGTAGAACTGGCGGATCTGCCCCGAGTTGACCGCCTGCTTGATGGTCGCGATCGCCTTGTTGAACGTCTTGTCGGTGATGTGCGCCGGGTCGTCGCCGTTGTAGGCCATGACGAGCGCGAGAGTGTCGGAGAACTCGGTCAGGAGGCCGACCTTGCCCTTCAGCTTCTTGTTGCCCAGCAGATCGCCCATCGTCGTCACCGGATCGGTCAGCTTCTCGTTCCAGCCGATCCCGGTGAAGCCGGACTGCCACGGCAGGCTGTAGTCGCGGTTCGGGTCCCAGCTCGGATGCCGCTGCTGCGGGATGAGGTTCTTGATGTTCGGGATCGCGCTCTTGTCGAGCTTCTCGACCCAGCCCTGCTTGACCAGGAGGGCCGGATAGCGCGAGTTGTCGGTCATCACGATGATGTCCCGACCGGTCGACTGGCCGCGGGAGAGATTGGGCTGGATCTTGGAGAAGAAGGACGCGTTGTCGTTGATGTCCTCGCGGTAGTCGACATGGACGCCGTACTTCTTCTGGAACTGGTCGAGCGACGGATGCCGGTTGCCCTTCTTGTCGATGTACAGCGTCCAGTTCGAGAAGTGCAGGGTCTTGGCGAGCTGCTTCGCCACCGTGGTCCCGCCCGAGGCCCCCGGGCTGCTGCCTCCGCCGCCACAGGCGGCCAGGAGTCCCGGGACGGTGAGGATCGTGCCGCTTGCCGCCGCGCGGCGGAGAAAGACCTTGCGGGTGATCTGATCGGTCATTGAGTGCCCTCCTGGGCGTCGACGACGAAGGTGCTTTCAGGGCTCCAGCTGAGCGTCAGGCGTTCCCCTGTCGCGACCTGTCCGCCGGGCCGGTCGTTCTGGACGTAGACGGTCACCGGCCCAGCCGGCGTGTCGACGATGTACTGCGTCGAGACTCCGATGTACGCGCTCTCGGTGACGCTGCCCGAGAGCGAGTTCGCCTCTCCTGTTCCGATCCGGAGCTTCTCCGGCCGGACGCCGATTTGCACCGCGCCGGCCCGACTCGGCAGCGCGTCGTGCGGCACCTGGACGACCGTGCCGTCCGCGAGCTTGACGCGGTCGTCCCCGGCCACCTCCCCCTCCAGCAGGTTCGAGGCCCCGAGGAAACCGGCGACGAACGCGGTCCGCGGCCGTTCGTAGAGCTCGCTCGGTGTGCCGAGCTGTTCGATCCGCCCGCCGTTCATGATCACGATCCGGTCGGCCATGGTCATGGCCTCCTCCTGGTCGTGCGTGACGTGGACGAACGTGATCTCCACCTCGTGCTGGATCCGTTTCAGCTCGAGCTGCATCTCCTTGCGCAGCTTGAGGTCGAGCGCGCCGAGCGGCTCGTCGAGGAGGAGCACGCGCGGCCGGTTGACGAGCGCGCGGGCGAGCGCGATCCGCTGCTGCTGGCCGCCGGAGAGCTGCCGCGGCTTCCGCCGCTCGAGCCCGGCGAGACCGACGAGCTCCAGCGCCTCGCCCACCCGGCGGCGGACCTCGCCGCTCTTCACGCCGCGCCGGCGGAGGCCGAAGGCGACGTTCTCGAAGATCGAGAGGTGCGGGAAGAGCGCATACGACTGGAAGACCGTGTTCACGTCGCGCTTGTACGGAGGCAGCGGGGCGACGTCGACCCCGCCGAGCTCGATCCGCCCCTCGGTCGGCTCCTCGAAGCCGCCGATCATCCGCAACGTCGTCGTCTTGCCGCACCCCGAGGGACCGAGGAGCGCGAAGAACTGGCCGCGGTCGATGTCGAGGGACACGTCGTCGACTGCCACGACGTCGTCGAACCGCTTCGTCAGCCCGATCAGCCGGATGTCGTAGTCCGCAGTCGCGCCGTTGCCGGCGATGGGCTCGCCGGCGCCGGCACTCGCGGGAGCTGTCACGACACTTTCGTCCATGCCTCCTCCAAGACCTCGCCGAGGATCCCGGTCATCTCGTCGAACTCCGACTGCGTCGCGACGAGAGGGGGCGAGATCTGCACGACCGGGTCGCCGCGGTCGTCGGCCCGGCAGATGAGGCCCCTCTCGAACAGCCGCGGCGACAGGAAGCCGCGCAGCAGGGTCTCGCACTCCTCGTCGGAGAACGTCTCGCGCGTCTCCTTGTCCTTCACGAGCTCGAGCGCGTAGAAGTAGCCGGCGCCCCGCAGGTCGCCGACGATCGGGAGGTCGAGCAGCTGCCGCAGCGTCCGGCGGAACGCGTCCTCGTTGCCGAGGACGTGCTCCATGATCCGCTCCCGCTTCATGATCTCGATGTTCTTCAGCGCGATCGCGCTCATCACGGGATGGCCTCCGAAGGTGATCCCGTGCGTGTACATCGAGGAGGCCGTGAGGAACGGCTCCATGACGCGGTCTGTGGCGACCACGGCCCCGATTGCCGCATACGAGGACGATAGACCCTTTGCACACGTGATGATGTCCGGCCGGATGTCGTAACGCTCGGAGGCGAACCAGTGGCCGAGCCGTCCGAAACCGGTGATCACCTCGTCGGCCGAGAGGAGGATGTCGTACCGGTCGCAGAGCGCGCGCACGCCGCGCCAGTAGCCCTCCGGCGCGATGAACGAGCCGCCGGCGTTCTGCACGGGCTCCATGTGGATCAGGCAGATCGTCTCGGGGCCCATCTCCTCGATCGTCCGCTCGAGCTCGTCGAGGAGGTACGCCGTGAACTCCTCCTCCGTCTCCTCCGGGGGCCGGTGGTAGCGATTCGTGTTGCTCACGTGCCGCACCTCGGGCACGAGCGGCTTGAACGGCTCGCGCAGAGGCTCGACGCCGTTGAGCGAAAGCGCACCGAACGTCGTCCCGTGGTACGCGATGTTGCGGGCGATGGCCTTGTACTTGTGGCCGGGGCCCGGCCCGCCCTCCTGTCCGGGGACCCTCTCCCCCGGCTCGACTCCGACCGCTTCGGAGGCGCCGTCGCGCACGGCGAAGTACTGGCGCGCGAGCTTCCACGCGGACTCGACCGCCTCGGAGCCGCCCGAGCAGAAGAAGACGCGGTTCAGGTCGCCCGGGGCGAGCGACGCGACCTCCGCGGCGAGCTCGATCGCGCGCGGATGCGCATATGTCCAGTTCGTGTAGAAGGGCAGCTCCCGCATCTGCTCGAGCGCGGCCTGGCCGATCTCCTCCCCGAAGCCGTAGCCGAGGTTGACGGAGAAGAGCCCGGCGAGCGCGTCGAGATAGCGCTTCCCGTGGACGTCCTCGAGATAGCACCCGTCGCCGCGCACGATGATCGGCGGCTCGGCGCCGGCCATGTTCGTGAAATGGAGCCAGAGGTGGTCGCTTGCGAGCCGCCGCAGCTCTTCCGCCGATGTCGCGCCCTGCGTGATGCTCATCTCGTGGTTTCCTCCTTGGGCATTCCGCTCCCCCAGTCGTAGAGCTGCTTCCACATCTCCAGGTAGACGAAGGTCTCGGTCGAGACGACGTCCGGCAACGCGCGCAGCCGGCTCGTCAGCTCGAGCAGATGGCGCCGGTCGGCCGCGACCAGTTCGACGACGAGGTCGAACTGACCTGCCGTGGCGACGACGTAGTCGGCCTCGGGCCAGCGCGCGATGGTGTCGGCCGCGCTCTCCGGCGAGCCGGACGTCTTCACGCCGACGAGCGCCTGCTCGTAGCCGAGCCCGAGCGGGTTCGTGACGCCGACGACCTGGAGGATCCCCTCCGCCGTCAGACGTCCGTAGCGGGCTCGCACGGTGGCCTCGGAGACGCCCACGCGCGCGGCGATGGCGCGGAACGACTCGCGTCCGTTTGCCTGCAGCGCCTCGATGATGCCGCGGTCGAGCTCGTCCGTCCGGCGCGCCGGAGCGACCGGGCCCCGCTCCGAGCCGCTCGTCGGGATCCGGAGCGGCTGGACGTCGTCGCTGCGCATCGCGCACGATTCCTACCACTCTGCCGCGCATTCCGCCAACTCGAACGCGCACGACCGCCGCTTCGCGCGGGGCTTGACGCGCGCCGAGCCTCCGCCTACGCTGCTTCAGTCCGTTCCCGGCGAGAGGAGGTCGAACAATGAAGCTTGCGTCTGCCGCCTCCTCGGTCCTGCTGACCTAGCGCCGGGCGCTCCTTCCGAGGGACGCGTTCGGCGTCCCATTTCGGTTAAAGGAGCTTGCGTTGCCTGGATTCGATCTGGGCGAGCTCGGGTGGAGCCCGGAGCTCGCCGACAACCTGGAGCCCGGTCTCGCGCCGGGCCGCGTCGCCGCCGCCCACCGCGGCGCGTTCGACGTCTGGACGGAGCGCGGCGCCGTCCGCTCCCGCCTGCCCGGCCGGCTGATGCACGACCGCCTCGAGGTCGCCGTCGGCGACTGGGTCGGCCTGTCGGACGGGCTGATCCGCACCGTCCTCCCGCGTCGCAGCGCCATCGTCCGCACCGCGGCCGGACTCACCACCACCGCGCAGACGCTCGCCGCGAACGTCGACGTCGCGTTCGTCGTCTCGTCGCTCGGGCCGGATCTCGAGCCGCGCCGGATCGAGCGGTATCTCGTCACGATCTGGGAGAGCGGCGCTTCCCCGGAGATCGTGCTCACGAAGGCCGACCGCCTGGACGACCCGTTGGAGCTCGCTGCGGACGTCGAGTCGGTCGCGATCGGCGTTCCCGTCCACGTCGTCTCGGCCGTGACCGGCGAGGGATGCGACGCGCTCCGCGCCCGGATCGCCGCCGGCACGACGGCCGTCCTCCTCGGCTCCTCCGGTGTCGGCAAGTCGACGCTCGTGAACCTCTGGCTCGGCGAGGAGGTGATGGTGACGCGAGAGACCCGCGAGGATGACGACGAGGGCCGGCACACGACGACCCACCGCCAGCTACTGGAGCTGCCCGGCGGCGGGCTCGTGATCGACACGCCCGGCCTGCGTGAGCTGCAGCTCTGGGACGTCGGCTCGGAGGCGCTCGACGCGACCTTCGCGGATGTCGAGGAGCTCGCCGCGGATTGCCGCTTCGGCGACTGCACGCACACGCACGAGCCCGGCTGCGCCGTCCTCGGCGCCGTCGAGACGGGAGAGCTGCCGCGGGAGCGCCTCGACAGCTGGCGCAAGCTCCAGCGTGAGCTGCGCTCGATCGCAGTGCGGCACGACGCCCTGCTGCGCAAGGAGGAGCTGCGGAAGTGGAAGGTCCGGGCGCGCGAGGGCCGCTCGCGGGCCAGGCTGCGCTAGGAGGCTGCACAATTGGGCGATGCTGCGACGTCCGCTTCTGCTGGTCGCCGGACTCGGGCTTCTCGTGGGCTTCGGCGGCCAGGGCTCGAGCGCCGCGTCGCCCGTGCGAAACGGCCGGATCGCCTTCGAGCACATCGGCGAGTTGAGTGGCGGCGGCGCGATCTACTCGATGACCGCCCGCGGGACGAAGCGGCGGCTCCTCACGCCCGGCCGCGGGGCGAGCAGCTGGTCGCCGTCGTATTCGCCCGACGGCCGCAGGATCGTCTTCGTCAGCGGCTACAAGCGGAGCGAGCTCTGGCTGATGCGCGCCGACGGCAGCCACAAGCGGCGGCTCACCCAGACGCGCGGCATCAAGGAGTTGGATCCCGGCTGGTCCCCCGACGGCAAGGAGATCGTGTTCGCCGTCGCGCGACCGGCCTCGATGCGCGGCATCTGGGTGATCGGAGCCGACGGCCGCCACCGGCGCCGGCTCACGAGCGGGATAGACGCGCACCCCTCGTGGTCTCCCGACGGCACCGAGATCGCCTTCGATCGCACTGACGCGTTGGCGCAGATCTTTCGCATCTTCGTCGTCCCGGCCGGCGGCGGAACGCCGACGAGCCTCAGCAGCGATCCGGGGATCTCGGACATCCAACCGGACTGGTCGCCGGACGGCAGCCGGATTCTCTTCTCGAGCGACCGGCCGGACACGTTCCAAGCCGACCTCTGGACGATGAATCCCGACGGCAGCGACGTAGAGCAGATCACGAGGACGCCGGGACGCGACGAACACGATCCGGTCTGGTCGCCCGACGGGCGCTGGATCGCCTACGTCGGCGAGAGCAGCTCGCACGGCGCCTCGAGCTACCAGCTCTACGTGAGCCGGTCGAACGGTTCGAGCCGGCGCGTCATCACGCACTCCTGCGGAGAGTGCGCGATCATCAACGACGAGCCCAGCTGGCAGCCGCTGCCGGGCTGACCGCTACGGCTTCGGCGCGGCCGCGACGATCGCCGGCGGCGCGTCGGCGTGCTTCGCGGAGAAGTTGTCGGCGAACATCTGCGCGAGCTCGCGGGCCTTCCGGTCGTACGCCTCCGGATCGGCCCACGTCGACCGCGGGTCGAGCAGCGACTCGTCGACACTCGGCGCCGTCACCGGGACCTCGAAGCCGAAGATCGGGTCCGTCCGGAGCTCGACGTCGCCCAGCTCGCCCGAGAGCACCGCGGCGAGCAGCGCCCGGGTGGCCTCGATCGGCATCCGGTGGCCTTCGCCGAAGGGCCCGCCCGTCCACCCGGTGTTGATCAGCCACGGCGTCGCGCCATGCCGCTCGAGCTTCTCGCCGAGCAGCTTCGCGTACACCGTCGGCGGCTGCGGCAGGAACGGCGCGCCGAAGCACGTCGAGAAGGTGGGCTGCGGCTCGGTGACGCCGAGCTCCGTGCCGGCGAGCTTCGACGTGTAGCCGGAGAGGAAGAAGAAGAGCGCCTGCTCGCGGCTGAGCCGCGCGATCGGCGGCAGGATCCCGAACGCGTCGGCCGCAAGGAGGATCACCGAGCTCGGATGGCCCGCATGCTTGGTCGGCAGCGCGTTCGCGATCCGCTCGAGCTTGTACGCCGCCCGCGTGTTCTCCGTCTTCGAGTCGTCGTCGAGATCGAGCACGCCGCGCTCGTCGGCGACGACGTTCTCGAGCACCGTGCCGAAGCTGTGCACGGCCTTCCAGATCTCGGGCTCGGCCTCGGCTGAGAGCCGGATCGTCTTCGCGTAGCAGCCGCCCTCGAAGTTGAAAACACCGTCGTCTCCCCAGCCGTGCTCGTCGTCGCCGATGAGCAGGCGCTCCGGGTCGGCGGACAGCGTGGTCTTCCCCGTGCCGGAGAGGCCGAAGAAGACGGCGACGTCCTTGCCGTCCTGCGAGACGTTCGCCGAGCAGTGCATCGGCATGACGCCCTCGAGCGGCAGCCGGTCGTTCATCAGCGTGAAGACGGACTTCTTGATCTCGCCGCCGTAGAAGGTGCCGCCGATCAGGATCTCGCCGCGCGACGGGTGGAGGCAGACAAAGACGCCGGTCCGGGTTCCGTCCTGCTCGGGATCGGCCTCGACCTCCGGCTCGTGGAGGACGAGCACGTCGGGCTCGAAGCCGGCGAGGTCCGCCGCTGCGGGCTCGATGAACATCGTCCTGGCGAAGAGCGCGTGGTACGGGTGAGTCGTGACGACGCGCACCGAGAGCCGATGCTTGGGATCGGCGCCGCAGAAGGCGTCGATCACGTAGACGTCGCTCGCCTCGAGGCGTGCGACGACCTTGCTGCGCAGCCCGTCGAAGTGCTCCTCCGAGATCTCCGCGTTCGTTTCGCTCCACCAGATCCGGTCTTCGGACCCGGGCTCGCGGACGACGAACTTGTCCTTCGGCGAGCGCCCGGTGAAGCGACCGGTGTCGACGACGAGCGGCCCGTCCTCGGCCAGGACCGCCTCGCCCGTGTCGAGCGCCGCCATGTACAGCTGCGACACCGTCGGGTTGCGGAGAACGCGCCCTCCGACGCGCAGTCCGTGTGCGGCGAGGCTGTCTTCCGGCCGGTCGGTGATCGTCACGCGCTCCTCCTCGTGGGACAGTGGTGCCGGTGTCGCATGGTAGGGGATGGTCTAGGATCGCCGCGTGGATCCGGCAGCGTTCTAGCGGTTTTCGACCTCGGGCGAGCGTCCCGGCCGCCGTGTGGCGGGCGTGTCGCTCTGCCGCAACCGCGAGCGCAACGGAGGTAGCACACGATGAACCGACAGAACCTGTTCGCCGACGGCCCTTGGGACGTCGAGAACGACGAGAACGGACTGCTCCACCGCATCTTCTCGCGCCCCGACGACGCACGGATGGGCGCTTCGTTGTGGGAGCTGAAGCCCGGGGCAGAGGGCATGCGATGGCACATGCACTACGGCGCCGAGGAGATGTTCTTCGTCCTCAGCGGCCGTGTCCTGTTTCGGACGCCGGAAGGCGAGGAAGAGCTCGGCCCGGGCGACTTCGTCTTCTGCCCGGAGGGACGGGTCGGCCTGCACGCGTACGGCAATCCGCACGACGAGCCGGCCCGGGTGCTCGGAATCAGTGCCGGCGGCTTTCCCGACGTCGTCGCCTACCCGGAGCACGGGTACGCCTGGGTCGCCACGCGGGATCCGGAGCTTCCGGCCGAGGGGGATCCCGGCATCATCCAGCGCTTCGACTTCCGGATGGAGTAGCGAAGACGAGGAGAGGCCGCTGCACGAGCGGCCTCTCCTCCACTCCCAGGGTCTTCACAGGTCGTGTCCAGGCCCGCCACATGCGCGGCGGGAACCCTGGACGTACGACAACGACCTGCAAGGAGAGACCCCATGACGCTCCACACCGCGATCCTCATCAACGCCTTCCTCGACCTCGGCATCGTCCTCGCGGTCGCCGCGGTCATGCTCTTCCCCATCACGCTCGACCGCCGCAAGCACGACGCCACGGTCTACTCCTTCGCGGCGCCCCTTCCCGACGAGCTCGCCGCGTAGGCGGGCTCAGCCGGCGCCGAGCGGCAGCGTGATCACGAAGGTTGCGCCGCCGCCCGGCGTCGGCCGCGTCTCGACCGTCCCGCCGTGCGCCTCGGTGACGGCCGTCACGATCGAGAGACCGAGGCCCGCACCGCCGCTCTCGCGGGTGCGGGAACTGTCGGCGCGGTAGAAGCGCTCGAAGACGCGCGCCGCCTGCTCCTCGGTCAGGCCCGGCCCGCGATCGGCCACGGTGAGGGTGGCCCGGCCGTCCACGCGGCGGAGCTCGACCGAGACCGGTGTCTCCGCCGGCGTGTGCGTTCGTGCGTTCGCCAACAGGTTGTCGAGCACCTGGCGGAGCCGGGTCTCGTCGCCGGTCACCGTCACGGGCTCGAGCGAGAGCTCGATCGGACGGGTCGGGTCGACGACCCGCGCCGCGTCGACCGCCTCCTGGACGACCCCGGCGAGGTCGACCGGCTCTCGCTCGAGCGGCCGCCCTTCGTCGAGCCGGGCGAGGAGGAGCAGATCGTCGACGAGAAGGCTCATCCGCTCCGCCTCGCGCGTGATCCCGGACATCGAGCGCTCGAGATCCTCGGGACGGTCGGCCGCGCCCCGGCCGAACAGCTCGGCGTAGGCGCGCACGGCGGCGAGCGGCGTCCGCAGCTCGTGCGACGCGTCGGCGATGAAGCGGCGCAGGCGACGGTCTGAGGCCTCGATCCGGTCGAGCATCTCGTTGAGCGCGCTGCCGACGCGGCCGACCTCGGTGCGGGCGTCGGGATGGTCCACGCGGTGCGAGAGATCGCCGGCCGTGATCGCGGCGGCGGTGCGCTCGATCTCCCCGAGCGGACGCAGCCCGAGCCGCACGATCCAGAGACCCACGGCGGCGAGCGCGGCGAGCACGATCGCGGTCACGAGGAGCTCGACGAGGAACAGGCGGTGGAGCGTGCTGTCCTCGCTGTGCAGAGGCGCGGCGATGAGGAGCAGCTCGTTCGCATGGTCGCGTTCGATCGACGCCCGAACGCGGTAGCGGCCATCGTCCTTGCTGGCCTCGACGTCGAGGAAGCGGATGCGATCGCCCTCCTCCGAGTTCGGGTGGGTGGGCACCGAGACGGTGGTGGGGTAGCGCGGGCTCGACTCCGCCGTCTCGCCGAGGGCGGGCTGGCACTTCGATGCGAGAACACGTTGGCCGAGCGTGCGCAGCTCCACGCAATAACCGGGCGGTGCGATCTCGTCGGGCCCTGGGCCGTGGTCGTGCGACTCGTCGCGGAAGGCGGTCTGCTCCACGCCCGGGTGCACCGCATTGAGCGTGCTGTCGACGCGCGAGAAGAGGTAGTTGCTGAGCGACTTGTACGTCGCGATGTCCGCAGCCACCAGCCCGAGCGCCGTGAGGAGGACGACGCCGAGCAGGAGCCGTGCGCGCAGCGAGAGCCGCGACAGCATCTACTCCTCCGCGTCGAGCATGTAGCCGGCCTGCCGGATCGTCCGGATCAGCGGCGGCCCGAGCGCGTCGAGCTTCTTGCGCAGGTAGCTCACGTACGTCTCGACGACGTTCGAGTTGCCGCCGAAGTCGTAGCGCCAGACGTTCTGCAGGATCTGCCCCTTCGAGAGCACGCGGCGCGGGTTGAGGAGGAAGTAGCGGAGCAGCGCGAACTCCGTCGCGGTCAGGTCGACCTGCGTGTCGCCGCGCCGGATCTCGTGCCGCGTCTCGTCGAGCGTCACGTCGGCGAAGCGGAGCACGTCGCCGGGCAGGTCGCCGGCCGTCCGGCGCAGGATCGCCTGTACACGCGCGACGACCTCGGCCAGGCTGAACGGCTTCGTCACGTAGTCGTCGCCCCCGGCCCGCAACGCCTCCACCTTGTTCTCTACCGCGTCCTTCGCGGTGAGGAAGAGGATCGCGGTCTTGAAGCCGCGCTCGCGCAGGCGCCGGCCGACCTCCAGGCCGTCGAGGTCCGGGAGCATCCAGTCGAGCACGACGAGGTCGGGGTCGAAGTCCGCGACCGCGGAGATCGCGCCGCGGCCCGTCCCTTCCTCGCGCACCTCGAAGCCCTCGTACCGGAGAGCAGTGGCGACCGCGTCGACGATCGACGGCTCGTCGTCGACGACGAGGATCCTGCCGCCGCCGTTCCCGTTCGCCTGGTTCACATCCCGAACCTTGGCACGACTTCCTGTGAATCTCCTGGGAAAGGGCCACGAGTTCGTTTCACAGCGCCTTCCTAGGCACACCGAAGAGAGCTCCAACGCGGCGCCCGCATGGTGGCTCGTGAACCCGGGACGACCCGGTCGAACGAAAGGAGCAGCCATGCTCAGCAGGATCAGGAAAGGCGCACTCGCGGTCGCCGCCCTCGGCGGAGCCGCCGTCGGTGGAGCCGCGGTCGCCGGCGCGGCCACCTCCCACTCCGGCACCACCTCGACACCGGCCGCGGCCGGACAGCCGCCGCCGGCCGTGAGGAATATGCCGGCGCACGGCACCTCCGCACACGAGGACGCCGAGAAGGCGGTCACCGGCGACGCGGCCACGAAGGCGCGCGCCGCCGCGGTCAAGGCCGCCGGCGGCGGAACGGCCGGAGCCGTGACGACGGACTACTTCGGCGACGGCTACGAGGTGACCGTGACGAAGTCGGACGGGAGCGAGGTCGAGATCCACCTCGACAGCTCATTCGCAGTCATGACCCGTCCCGGCGGCCCGGGCGGCGGACCGCCGCCGCAGCCACCGGGATCCGTCAACTGAACGACAGGAGACGCGAGCCCGGAGGCGGCCGGGCCCGCGTGACCTGACCTGAAACGCTGCGCCCGCAGCCGGACATGTTCCGGTTGTGCACCACGACGCTCGCGAGCAGGATGGCGTGATGGACGATCGGGTCGGCGAACGGCGCGAACGGTTCGAGGCGGCCTATCGCGAGCTCTACGCGCCGATCTGCGGTTACACGCTTCGCCGGGTACACGATCACGAAGACGCCGCGGAGGCGATCGCCGAGACCTTCGCCACCCTGTGGCGGCGCTTCGACCGCTGCCCGCAGGGCGACGAGCTGCGTCCCTGGCTGTTCGGGGTCGCGAGGCGCGTCATCGCCAACCAGCGCCGCGGCGAGCGGAGGCGCAGCGCCCTCGGCGAACGCCTCGCCGCCAGCGTCGACCCCGCAGCCTTCGAAGCGATCCTCCCGGAGGAGGCCACGAGCGAGCTCGCAGGCGCCCTCGCAACGCTGAACGAATCCGATCGTGAGCTGCTCTCACTCGTCGCCTGGGAGGGCCTGACGAGGGAGGAGCTGGCGGTTGCCCTCGGGACGAGTCGCGCCGTCGTGCGGCTGCGGCTGCACCGCGCGCGCAAGCGGCTGCGCGACGCGCTCCCACCGACCCAAATTCGATTCATCGGAGGACAAGAGCATGAGTGGACGTAGCTCGATCGATTCGCTGCGGCGCCTCTCCCCGGTTTCCGACGCGGACGCAGCTGCCGTCTTCGGCGTCGCGGGCCACGAGGAGCTCCTCGCCGGGCTGACGCGTCTGCCGTTCGGCCGTTCGGCACGGCCGCGGCCCGTGGCGCGCCGGCGGCGCCGCGCTCTCGTGCTCGCGCTCGCCGTCGTCGTCGTGGCCGCGACCGCCGCCACCTGGGCGGCCACGAGGTCCGGGCCGGCGCGGGAGACGACGAGCGTGCAGTGTCTGATCGGCAACAGCGACGCGATCATCCCCTCGACCTCCGGTGATCCGGCGCGCGACTGCGCGGCCGACTACCGGCGGGAGTTCGGGACCGCCGCGCCGAAGCTCGTCGCCTACGACAACGGCCTCGGTGGCGTCACGGTCATCCCGGACACCCGGAAGCCGCAGGCCGGCTGGAAGCGCCTCGTCTCGGGCCAGGACGTCGATCTGATCCAGCTCCAGGACTCCCTCGACGACTACGTCAACGGCCTCAACTCACGCTGCCTGGACGAAAACGCCGCGACGAGCTTCGCCAAGGCAAGGTTGGCACAGTTCGGCTTCACGGGCTGGACGGTCACCCTTCGCAACACCGGCGGCGGACCCTGCACGGGCAGCGGCCTCGTCGATCCGCCGAGCGAGACCGTGACGCTGTTCGCGGGCGGAGCTGCCCCCGGCACGGGGACGACCTTCGAGAAGCTCGCCGCCACGCTGCGGCCGCTCACGGAGACTTGCGAGTCGTTGCCGGCAGCGGTGGCGGCGGTGCGTGCCGCCGCGAGCCGGCTCGGGCTCTCGGAATCCGCTCGAGGCTACGACCTCAACCCAGTGGCGGACAACTCGCTCCGCTGCGCCTCGATCTACGAGACCGTCGGCGGCACGATCTTCCTCACCGTCCGCGGCCCCAGCGCCTGAGCCTGCGGCATGATCCGGCCGCGTGGCAGCAGCGGCCTCCGAACCCAGGGTCGCGCTCGTTGCGGGCGCGACCCGCGGCGCCGGGCGGGCGATCGCGGTCGAGCTCGCGCGCGCCGGCTTCTTCGTCTATGCCACCGGCCGCAGCAGCCGGGCCTCCGGGCCGTCGGAGATTGGCAGGCCCGAGACGATCGAGGAGACCGGCGAGTTGATGCAGGCGACCGGAGGAGACGGCGCGGCACTCGTGGTCGACCACGAGGATCCCGGTGCGGTCGGGAAGCTCGTCGCGAGCATCGAGCGCGACCGGGGCCGCCTCGACGTCCTCGTCAACGACATCTTCGGCGGCGATCGGTACGCCGAGTGGGACAAGCCGCTCTGGGAGCACGGCTGGGACGGCGGCCTGCGCATGCTGCAGATGGGCGTGCACACGCACCTGATCACCTCCCGTGCGGCGATTCCGTTCATGCTGCGCACGGCGGACGAGCGGCGAACGCAGGGGCTCGTGGTCGAGATGACCGACGGCACCTCGGAGGCAAATGCGGAGTTCCGCCGGAACGTCGGCTTCTACTACGACCTCGTGAAGGCGAATGTCGAGCGGATCGTCAAGGGCTTGAATGCCGAGCTCGAGCACAGCCCGGTGTCGGTCGTCGGCGTCACACCCGGCTGGCTCCGCTCCGAGAAGATGCTGGACAACTTCGGCGTCACCGAGGAGAACTGGCGCGACGCCCTCGAGAAGCGCCCCGGGTTCGCAATCTCCGAGTCGCCGACGTACGTCGCCCGCGGCGTCGCCGCGCTCGCCCAGACCGCCGACGCTCCCCGCTGGGCGGGGACGATCGCAAGCGCTCGCCAACTCGCCGACGCGTACGCCTTCACGGACACCGACGGAAGCAAGCCCGACTGCTGGGGCTACCTCGCGGCCTACGGCTGGGACCAGGAGGACGGCTCAGGCGTCGACGAGTTCCGCTAGCCGACCTCGGCGAGCCGTTCGAGCACCGGCCGGTCGATCGGCTCGTCGCCGACGAGCTCATCGTACAGCTCCTCCACGCGGCGATGGAGGGCGAGGAAGGCGGCACCAAGCTTCTCGGCCTCCTCGTCGCTGAGGCTGCCGGCCGACATGCGGCGCACGGCCTGCCGCTCGAGCAGCTCCCCGAGGATCTCGACGAGCATGAGCACGAGTCCTGCCAGGCCGCGCTGGAGCGAGTTCTCGTCGGCTTCGACGCGAGCCGGGATTCGGCGCCGCTCGCGGCGCTCGCGGCCGGGAAAGGCGAGCTCGTCGGCGCCCTCGGTACCGACGGAGGCGAGAAGCGCCTTCAGCCGCAAGGCGATCAGGTCGACTCCGGCGACGGAGATGGTCACGTCTCCGCCCGCCGCGACTCCCGTGTCGACGAGCGAGTCGAGGAGGTCGACGATCGAGTCGCTCACGGCAGGCGCGCGAACGAGTACGGCGGCCAGGGGCCGGTGACCCGCAGCTCGTATCCCTCCGTCTCGAGCTCTGCAATGGCCGCCGCGAGCTCGTCCTTTCGGGACACGGCGACGAGATAGGCATCGCCCGCGGAGTCCTCGCTCACCGCGGCGAGCCGCTCGCGCAGGCCCGGCCGCACGGTCGTCGCGAGTCGGGCCTCGAGATACTCGCCGGCCGCCACGTTCGGCAGGTTCCCGACGGGCTCGACGCTCCACTCCTCGGTGCCACGAAGCCGCTCGAGCTCGGAGGCGAGAACATCGCGGTGGCGTTCGAGCCAGGCGTCGAGCGCGTCCCGGTCGGGGAAGGTTGTGCCGAAGCGGAAGGGCACGACGGCCCCGGCCTCGAGCGCCCCGAGCAGCAGGTCGTTGTGGGCCCGGACGAGCCGCTCGAGCCGGGACTCGTCGTCGAGATCCCCGGGCTCGAGCGCGAGCACGAGAGGCTGCACGCCCTCGCCCACGCCTGCCAGGGCGACGAGCGGTCGCCCGCCGAGCCTTTCGCCAACTCGCCGCAGCAGGTCGTCGGCGAAGAGGCGGCGCAGCGTCTCCGCGACGTCCGCGCGAGCATCCTCCTCCGCCTGCCGGATCAGGTCGCCCACGTCGAGCTCGCGCTGGGCGAGGATCCGTGCCAGGTCGTCGAGGGCGCTCACCGGCCGTTCCCCTCGATTGCGCGCTCGAGCCGGTCGAGCCGCTCGCGCAGCTCGCGATTCTCCTGCTCGAGCTCACGGTCGCGGGCGTGCGAGCTGAGCGCGGGGTCGTGCTCCCACCAGTCGATGCCCATCGAGCGAGCGGTGTCGGCCGAGGCGATCAGCAGCCGCAGCTTGAGCGTCAGCAGCTCGATGTCGAGGAGGCGCACCTCGACGTCACCGGCGATGACGATCCCCTTGTCGAGCACGCGCTCGAGCAGGTCGGCCAGCGACGCCCCGCTGGGAGGTACGGCACGCGCCGGGAGTGCACTCATCCGTTCTCCGGTTTCTGCGCCGGATCCGTCTGGTTGCGGGCATAGCGGCGTACCCGGTGCGCGTCGAGCAAGTTCCCGTTTGCGTCGAGCGTTGCCTCGTACGTGCCGAGCACGCTCGTGGTGTCGGGGATGCGGGGGAGCTCGAGCAGCTCGAGCGTCACCAGCCAGCCGTCGCCGTCGTCCTCGGGATGCCCGAAGCCTGAGACGGACTCGACGGGCTTGCCGAACAACTCCTCCATCTGCTCCCGGGCGCGGCCGACGAGCTCCGGAGGCGTCAGCTTTTTCTTCGTCTCAGCCATGGAGTCGGTCGAGGAGCTCGCGCTCCAGCGCTTCGTAGGTTTCCTCGTCGATCTCGCCGCGCTCGAGTGCAGCCTCGGCGTCAGCCAGCTCGGTGCGGATCCGGGCCGGGTCGTGCAGCTGCGCCTCGGCCTCGGTGACCACCTGGTCGAACACCCAGCCGAGGCCGCGCACCGGCGCGAGCGGAAGGGTGAGGAGGCCGCCGATCAGTCCCATCAGGCCACCGCGGGCAGAGCCAGTTGGACGAAGCTGTACGGGGGCAGCGGGCCGACGAGCTTGAAGTGGAGCGGAGGCGACAGCCGGGTGGTCAGCCGCTCGACTCGCTTCTCGACCGACTCCACGCGGTCGCGGTCGAGGAGCAGAGCGAGGTCGAAGGCGGCGAGCTCCCCCGCCGGCTCGCTCGAGACGAAGTCGAGGATGAGCGGGCTCAGCTCGTCGAGGACGATCCCCTCGTCGCGAACACGGCGCTCGGCGAGCCGCTCGCCGACGGCTTCCCCGAGGGCGATGCCGATTTCGACCGACGGCTCCGCACGGTACTCGTCGCGCAGCGACTGCAGCTCGGCGCCGATCTCGGCGAGCACCGACTCCTCGTACTTGCCCTTCAGGGTGAGCTCACAGGTCTGCGCGTGCCGTTCGAGCAGCTGCCCGATCTCCGGCAGTGCGAGCAGCTCGAGCGCCTCTTCGCGGCTCTCAAGGACGTGGCCGAAGCGCGCGGGGAGCACCACGGCCCCCTCGTGCAGCTGCTCGACGACGTCGGCATGGGCGAGGAGATTGCGGCGCGTGGCCTCCACCGGCCCCTCCTCCTCGAGCTCGGAGACGATCGCAGCTCGTCCGTCCTTGGCGACGAGGTAGACGCCGTCGCCTGCGAGCCGTTCGTCGACCTCGCGGGGACGCGTGATGCCGTAGAAGTAGAGCTTGCTCACCGGTCGTTGCTGCGGCCGCGCGACCGGCTGCGGGAGCGCCCTCCGCCCTCGTCGTCGTCGTCGTCATCGTCGTCGTCGCCGCCTCGGCCACCGAGGCCGATCTTCTCCCGGATCGCATCCATCCCGCCCTCGACGGCGCCCTTCGTCTTCGTCTCGGCCAGCTCCTCCCCGCCTTGCTGGAACAGATCGGGGACGCTCTTCGAGTCGTCGGACGCGCGCAAATCGAGCCGGTTCACGGCCTCCGCGAAGCGCAGGTACGTGTCGACGCTCGCGATTACGACGCGCAGGTCGATCGTCAGGAGCTCGATGCCCACGAGCGAGACGCGGACGTAGGCGTCGATGACGAGACCGCGGTCGAGCAGGATCTCGAGGACGTCGGCGAGGCCACTCGAGCGCGGCGCCCGTGTGAGGTAGCCAGCCGAAGATTCGCGTTGCATTACGGCCACTTGCTGATCACCCTTTCGGTTCCTAGGTCGTCCGGTTGCTCGGTCGGCCTACTGCGGCCGTGCGCTGCAGGTCCCCTGCGCCCGAGGTCGGCAAACCGCGGCTAGCCGCGTTGCGCCAGGCCGAGTTGGTTCACGAGCCCGTGGTAGTCCCAGCTCGACCACTCCTCGGCGATCCGGTCGCCGTCGAAGCGGAGGATCGCGATCCCCTCCATCTCCCCGTCGCGCCCCGTGCCCTCGTGCGAGGCGTGCATCGTCGCCCTCACCGCGACGCAGCCGTTGTGGGAGATGAGCTCGTGGAGCTCGTAGTCGACGTCCGAGAACGCCTCTGCATGACTCTCGAGGACCGAGATCAGCTCGTCGGCGTCGCGCTCGTCCGTCCCCTCGAGCGTGTGGACATGAGCCTGGTAGTCGTCGCTGACGAGGTCCCGCATCGCCTCGCCGTCGCCGTCCGACCACGCGTCGAAGTACGCGCGCACCGCGTCCTCGTGTCCGCCGTGACGGCGTCGGCGGAGAAGCATGTACGTGGCGCCGAGAGCTGCGGCGCCCAGACCCAGCGCCAGCCGGTTCATCGGTCCAGAGTGATGCGTTCCGGCGGCAGGAAGATCTCCTTCCGGCCGTCGAAGCACGCATCGAGGTAGACGCGCACCGTTCGCTCGCGCGCGTTCACACCGGTGATCGTGCCCGCGGCCGACGCGCCCCTGCCGAGGAAGATGCCGAGGGTCGGCAAGCCCGCGAGGTCGACGCGTACCCGGGCTCCGGGCATGAAGGGTGCAGCGCCCGAGAAGGCCACCGGAGCCGGCGTCGGCCGCGGCGGCGGAGCCCACTCGAGCTCGGCGCTCCAGTCGATATCCGTGTCGTCCACGTGACGGCTGCGCTGCTCCTGCTCCCCGCGCTCGCCCTCTCGCTGCTCGTCGCGCCGGCCCTGTTCGCGCTGGTCGTCCTGTCGCTCGTCGCGCTGCTGGGCGCGCTGCTCGTCCGAGCGGGACTGCTCGTCGTCGTCG
>DASSVO010000016.1:0-16716 GCA_035706005.1 Gaiellaceae bacterium
GGCGGAGGCCGGCGCGAGCGCGGTCCGGCCTGCGGCTAAGTCGCCGCTATCGCGGCTGTCTTAGCCTCCGGCCCTTTGCGCTTCTGTGGTTTGGCCGTTTCAACCTGCTGGCGCCCGGGCGGCGGCGGAACGCCGCGTTACGCCGCCGCGACGGAACGACGGCTCGAACCGCCCATGCCCAGTGTGCTCTCAGCACGGAGCGGGCCGGAGACCGCGTCTCCGGCCCGCGTAGTTCGTTTTCCCCCGGGCGAAGAGCGCAGCTCGTCGCCCGGCTTAGAGGTCGCCGGCGCCGTGGCGGGAGGCGATGCAGTCGAGCGCCCAGCCGTTCGCGGCGAGGACGATCTGCTCCGCGAGGAGGTCCGGCGCGTCGCCGGCATGCTCCTGTGGCACCTCGACGACGACCTGATGGACGGACGCCTCGACGGCGTCGCCGAACTCGTGCCGCTCCTCCGACACGATCGCGAACGACGGGAGGAGCTCCCTCAGCGCGACCGCGAGCTCGTCGATCTCCGCGGGGGTCGCGTGCCTGCCGGCGAAGACGCCGAAGTTGACGCGGATCTCGATTCCGGGCTCTTCGTGCTCGCGCACGAAGCGGGAGATGGCGGGCTCGTCGAGCAGCGGGCTCATGCCCTGCTCGTATCCCACCGGCCGAACTCTTAACGTGCCCGCGGCTCCCACTGGAAGCGGAAGATGGTGAAGACGAGACCGGCGACTCCCCAGGCGCCGAGCACCGCGAGCGCACCGGGCTGGGTCCAGAAGCCGTGGCCGTGGAGATAGACGGCGTACACGAGCTTGACGAGGTACTTGAGCGGGAGCACGTCGCCGATCGCGCGCAGGACGGCCGGATAGCTCTTGGTGGGCCCGAAGCCGCCGCTCAGGAACGCCATCGGGAGCAGGATGAAGTTGACGACCGCGGACGAGCCCTCTGCGGAGCGGATCATGGACGCGGTCGCAGTGCCGAGCGCGGCGAACGCAGCGGCGCCGATCACGAGAACTGCGACGAGCGAGCCGACGTCGGGGGGGAACGGTGTTCCGTAGAGCGCGCGTCCGACGAGGAAGAGCGCGATCGCCTGGAGCCCGAACACGATCAGCGTCGAGGCGAGAAGCGCGGCTACATACGTCGCCGGCGGCAGCGGCGTCGAGCGGAGGCGCTTGAGGACTCCGCTTTCCCGCCGCAGCACGAGTTGGATCGCAAGCCCCGCAAAGGTCGTGTTCGCACACCCGTAGCCGATGAACCCGGCCAGGATGGCCCACTTCACCGGCACGCCCTGGTACTTGTTCCCCGAGTAGAGCGACCCGACGAGGACGAAGAGCACCAGCGGGAAGAGGAAGATGAAGAAGGCCGCCTCGCGGCTGCGCCAGAAGACGAGCTGCTCCGAGCGCAGCTGATGCACGAAGAGCCGCCGCGCAGGGCGGCGAACCGCGATCCGGATCGCCTCGGCGCTCACGCTTCGACCTCTTCTTCCTCCTCGGCGGTGAGCGCGAGGTAGACCTCCTCGAGCGACGGGCGGCGCACCTGGAGTCCCTCGAGCTCCTCACCGCGCGCGACCGCCGCCGACGTGAGCTCGGCGAGAACGCGGGTCGGCTCGTCCGTCCGCACGAGCACCTCCTCGCCGTCCTGCCGGTAGCGGATCTCCGTCTGCAGATCGGCCGTGGTCAGCTCGCGGGGCGTTCCGACGCGCACGATCCGTCCCTCCCGCATGACCGCGACCCGGTCGGCGAGCTGCTCGGCCTCGTCGAGGTAGTGCGTCGTGAGCAGGATGGTCTTGCCCAGCGAGCGCAGCGAGCGGATCATTTCCCACGCCGCGCGGCGCGCCGCCGGGTCGAAGCCCGTGGTCGGCTCGTCGAGGAAGACGAGATCGGGATCGCCGACGAGCGCGATGCCGAGGTGGAGGCGCCGCTTCTGGCCGCCCGACAGCGACTTGACGCGCGCGTTCGCCTTCTCCCGCAGCCCGACGAGCGCGATCACCTCGTCGACGTCGCGCGGAGCGCGGTAGTAGCCGGCGAAAGTCGCGTGCGTCTCGCGCACCGTTAGGTTCGGCCAGAGCTCCGACTGCTGCAGCACGACCCCGATGCGCTCGCGGAAGTCGGCCGCGGGCCGCTCGGGGTCGCTCCCGAGCACGCGCACCTCGCCTGCGTCGCGCTTCCGGTAGCCCTCGAGGATCTCGACCGTCGTTGTCTTCCCAGCGCCGTTCGGCCCGAGCAGCCCGAAGACCTCGCCCTCGTCGATCGAGAAATCGACCCCCCGGACCGCCTCGAGGTTCCCGTAAGCCTTCCGCAGGCCGCTGACCTCGATCGCAAGCATCCGCGGAGAAGGGTAGACGGGACCCGCCGCTACAGTCGCGCGCATGGTCAAGTCCCGTTTCGTCGTCGCCGACGTCTTCACCGACGTGCCGTTCGCCGGCAACCAGCTCGCCGTCTTCACCGACGCACGGGAGATCCCGGAGGAGAGGCTCCAGCCGCTCGCGCGCGAGATCAACTTCTCCGAGACCGTCTTCGTCTACCCGCCGGCCGGCGGCGGCCACGCGCGGATGCGGATCTTCACGCCGTCCGAGGAGCTGCCGTTCGCCGGGCATCCGGTGCTCGGGACGGCGTTCGTCCTGGGGGGGCCGCTGCAGCTCGACGAGCTCCGGCTCGAGACCGGCCGCGGTGTCGTGCCGGTGCGCCTCGAGCGCGACGGCTCGCGGATCGCCTTCGGCTGGATGCGGCAGCCCGTGCCGTCTGTCCGGCCCTATGAACGGGCGGACGAGCTGCAGGAGATCGTCGGTGTCGCGTCGCAGCTGCCGGTCGAGCTCTACGACAACGGCGTGCCGCACGTCTACGTCGGGTTGCCGGACGAGGACGCTGTCGCCAACCTGCGCCCGGACTCGACCCGGCTCGGCGGGCTCGAGGACGTCGTCGGCGTGAACTGCTTCGCGGGCGGCGGCAGCCGGTGGAAGACGCGGATGTTCGCGCCCGGCTCCGGTGTCACCGAGGATCCCGCGACCGGCTCTGCTGCGGGGCCGCTCGCGCTCCATCTCGCCCGCCACGAGAGGATCGCGTTCGGTGACGAGATAGAGATCAGCCAGGGCGCCGAGATCGGGCGGCCGTCGACACTCCACGCCGTCGCCCGCTCGCCGGAGGAGATCGACGTCGGAGGCTCGGCGGTCGTCGTCGCGCGCGGCGAGTTCCGGCTGTGAAATGCGTGGCCGTGATGGGCGGCTCGTGCGTCGGGAAGACGACGACCTCGCGCCGGCTCGCCGTCGCGCTCGGTGTCCCACACGTGGAGCTGGACTCCCTCCACCACGATCGGGGCTGGCAGGAAGCTCCCGCCGACGTCTTCCAGACGCGGGTCCGTGCCGCATTCGACGCCGCGCCGGACGGCTGGGTCGCCGACGGCAACTACGGCTCGAAGCTCGGCCCGCTCGTTCTCGAGCGCGCCGACACGGTCGTGCTCCTCGATCCGCCGTTCCGTCCGACCTTCGCTCGCGCCCTGCGCCGGACGATCGGCCGGACGCTCACGCGCGAGGAGCTGTGGAACGGGAACCGTGAGCAGATCCGCCATCTGTTCACGCGCTACTGGATCCCGTGGTGGGTGCTCAGGACGCATCGGCGCTATGCGCGCCGCGTGCTGGAGCGCGTCGCCGAGCATCCGCATCTCGACCTCGTCCGTCTGCGCTCGGCCGACGAGGTCGAGCGTTGGCTTCAGTCGATCCAGGCGAGCGAGTCGATGTCCGGCAGCTCGAACGGCAGCGAGCGCCAGAAGACGCCGCCATTGGCCGAGACGTAGAGCCGGTTGCGCGCGGCGTAGAGCATGCGGTCGGGGGCGTCCTCGGCGATCGCGACGGCAAACCCCGGCGGCAGACCGCCTCCCGCCTCGCGCCAGGTCGCCCCGCCGTCGTTCGAGAGCATCAGCGGCGGCCTCCGCTCGACGACGGCGATCACGGTCGATCCGGCACGTGCCGCCGCGACGACCCGCGGCAGCGACACCTCGGGCCGCTCCTCCGCGGGAACCTCGTTCCCCTCGCCGAGCAGCGTTTCGGCCTCGACGTCGACGAGGAAGACGCCCGCCACGGTGCCGACCGCGGCGATCATCGCGCCGCCGCCGAGAGGAGAGCGGAGACGAGGGCGCTCGCACGCCGGGCCGCGGAGATCGGCCTGTGCCCGCCGGCGCGTGCGCTGAGGTAGGCGACCGAGAACGCGTCGCCCGCTCCCGTCGGGTCGCCGCGAGCCGGCCGGGCCGGCACCGGGATGGCGGCCTCGCGCGTGAGGACGACAGACCCGCCGGCACCGAACGTGACCACGACCTCGGGGACGCCGAGGTCGCGCAGCTCCTCGAGCTCGGCGTCGCCGAGGATCACCTGCGCCTCCTCCTCGGAGAGCTTGAGGATCGCGACATGACGCAGCAGCGCAGGATCGAACTCGGCGTCGAGGGTGAGCGGGCCGAGGCGCCGCGCGCGGACGAGCCCGTGCCCGTCGAGCAGCACGCGCCGGCGGTGCCCGAACCGCTCCAGCGACTCGGGCGGGAGGTCGTCCCGGAGCAGTGGCGCGACGTGCACCCACTCGACGCGTCGCAGCGCGCGCTCGGGGTCGTCCCCCTCCTGCCACGGCTCCCCGATCGCGTCGACGCGCATCTCGCGGTGGCCGTCGGCGTCGTAGTGAAAGGAGAAGGCCGTCGTCTCGCCGGCCGCGGCGAGCGAGACGGGCAGCCCGAGCGCCGCGAGGCGCCGGAGGTACGAGCGCTGCTCGGGCTCGCCGCACTTCGCGACGACGACCGCCTCCTGACGGAGCGCCCGCAACGCTCTCGCCGCGTACCAGGGGCCGCCGCCGATCCGGCAGCGGCCGCCGGCCACGACGTCACGCGCAAGAGGGCCGATCACGGCGAGCTGTCGCACGACTCGCAAGCGTAAGTGCGAGCGACAGGAGGAAGGCGAGCCCGAAGCTCGGCAGCGAGCCGCCGATCGCTCCCTGGCCCGGATGCGTGTGGTCGACGAGGTGGATCCAGGAGCTCGGGCCGACCGGCGCGAGCCACTGGTAGAGGCAGAAGCCGGCGAGCCAGGCGACGATCTGGCCGGGGCGGAGCTCCGGAGCGCCCAACGCCTCGCGGCTGCCCGCGACCCACTGCGCGAGCAGCACGCCGAACAGCGGCACGAAGAACGAGCCGAGCAGGTAGAGGAAGTCCTGGTAGTGGACGAGGTTGACCACGAACGTGCCTGCGGTCGCGACCGCCGCGACGGCGAGGATGAGCAGGCGTTGCGGTACCCGCGGCAGGACGTTCTGCAGCGAGACGGCCGCCGAGTAGACGTTCGCGAACGGCTCCTTCGTCTCGTCGACGCCGAGGGCGACGAGCGCGAGAGCGGCTCCGATGCCCCCGGTGGCGATCGCGTCGATCACGGAGGGTGCGTCCGCCAGGCCGCGCGAGAGCAGGAGGATCGCGCCGAGCGCGTAGAGCCACACGTTCGGGAGGAAGTAGCCGACGGCGGCTCCCCAGAACGCGCTGCGACCGCTCTTCGAGAAGCGCGTGTAGTCGGCCGCGAGCGGGAGCCACGAGACCGGCATCGCGACCATCAGGTCGACTCCCTGCCAGAAGCTGAGGCCGCCCTTCCCGGGGCGCGACCACAGCGCCCCGAGGTGGGCGTCGTGCAGGGCCCACCACGTGAGGTAGCCGAGCGAGGCGAGGACGACCCAGAGCGCGACGCGCTTGACCCACTCGCGGACGAAGCCGACCGGCCCGACGAGCGCGAGGATCGTCGCCGCCGCGGCTGCCGCGAGCTTCCACACCCAGAGCGGCCCGTGCACGAGGGCGCGCGCGGCGGTGGCGATGACGAGCACCTCGAACACCGTCCAGCCGAGGTTCTGGAGGACGTTGAGCCCGGTGGGGAGGAACGAGCCCGCGCGACCGAGCGGCGCGCGCAGCAGCACCATCGCCGGCACGCCGGCCTCCGCGCCGAGCGCAGCCGCGAACCCGAGCAGCGCATTGCCGAAGATCCCGCCGACGAGGATCGCGAGCAGCGCCCTTGGGAGCGAGAGCCCGGGGACGAGGAACGCGCCGGCGACGAGCACGAGGAGGCTGAGCCCGAGGCTGCTCCACAGCATCCCGTTCTCCAGACCGCCGAGCGTTCGCAGCCGCTCGGGAACCGGCGTGATGCCCCAGGCTGGCGCTCTGTCCGTAGCTCCTCCCTTCGCCGGCATGACCCGGATCAGGTTCGACGGGTGTGATCTCAGCCGCGTGGCGCGCGGCACCCCGGTGCTACGAGTGTACGGACGCGCCTACCCGAACGGCGCGGGTGTGCCGGTTTGCAGGGCTTTATCGTCGTGTCATGACGCGGCGCCGGCGTCTCACCGCGGAACTTGCTCTCCTGGGCCTGCTCGCCGTGCTCGTCTTCCCTGCGAATGGGTCGGCATTTCGAGGAGTGGGCGTCGTGCTGTCCGCAAGTGGTCCTTCTCCGGCTGTGCTGACGATTTCTTCCGGCCTGTATCCGATCTGGATCAACCAGGATCAGGTGGCGCATACGGTCGCGTTCGCGAATGGACTTTGCACATTTCAGATCGCACCGGGCGAAGAAAAGAGCTGCCCCAACGGCTGGGGGAGCGGTTCCCCGGGCCAGTACCCGTACACGGTCGACGGAACGGTTCAAGCGAGCGTCGTCGTCGTGGCGCTGCCCCGCGCAGTCACGCTCAGCGCGAGGAGTCACCGAGTCGGGCATGGGGCGCAGCTGACCCTGCACGGCCGGGTGACGGCCCCGATGCTGTCGCCGCCCGCGATCGGGCCGAGGTCGGAGCCCGTCATCGTCCTTGCCCGCCCCGACCGCTACCACCCGTTCCGGCGCGTCAGGACCGTGATCGCGAAGGGACACGGCACAGAGCTGTCCTGGCAGCTCCGCGTCCGGTTTCGGAGGCGGACCATCTACATCGCCGGGCGAACAGCGAGCCCGGCGACGGTGAGTACTGGGCGCCCGCCTGGAGCAAGTCGTTCCGCGTGACACCTCGCGGCTGAGCCGCCGCGTGTAAGTCACGCCGACTCGGGGAGCATCGGCCAATGGCCGAGTTGCTGCTGACCCCGCGGGATCTGCTCGCTGCGCGCCTTCGTCAGATGCTCTGGATCGAGCGCCGGCTCTCGGAGGAGGTTCTGCCCGAGCTGATCGAGCGAGCGCACGCCGTCGACCTGAAACACGGCTTCGAGCGCCACCTGCTCGAGACGGAGGCGCACGCGGCGACGGTCCGCGAGATCCTGCAGGAGCTCGACGTTCCGGCCGAGCCGGAGGAGAGCCCGGCGCTGCACGGGCTCGTCGAGGAGCACGAGCAGCTCGTCGCCCAAATCGCCGGCGAGGACCATCTCCTCGAGGATCTCGCGCACGCGCAGGCGGCAGCGGCGACCGAGCATCTCGAGACGGCCGCCTACGACTCGCTGTCCGGACTTGCCGAGGCGCTCGGGGAGGATTCGATCGCGATTCGGCTGCGCGAGCTGATGGAGCAGGAGGAGCTCGCGCTCGAGCTCGTCGACCGTAACCAGGCGAAGCTGCTCGCCGAGAAGGTCGAGAGCGAGCGGCTCTAGCGCTCTTCGCCCTCGTCGGGAGGCTCGCCGCGGATGTCGTCGGCGACGCGTTCCTTGAACGGCTGCAGCCGCTCGAACAGCTCCTCGGGCGGTACGGCTTCCTCCGGCTCGCCGCCGAGCAGCCACGGCGCCGCGTCGACGGCCGTCTTCCAGGCGACCTCCTCCGCCGCCTCCGAGGAGGCATCGTCGTCCTCGGCCTCGAGGAGCTCAACCCGGTCGAGGTAGACGTTCGTGAAGTTGCCGCGCTGCTGCTCGTGGAAGCTGATCCGGGCGCGCCGTCCCCCGGCTGCGACCGCATCGCGAGCGATCTGGTCGCGGAAGGTGGTGTACTCGTTGCCCGCGTCGTCCCGCACACGAAGCGGGTGTTGCCCGATTGGGTCTTGAACGCCTTCACCTCGGCGACCGTGACGACGACTTCGGCCACGAGCGGGGTGTTCCACGCTCGCGAGGGCGCTAAGCGGATTTACAGCGCCCTTACGCAACACGCAACACAATTCGGCGTGCGACGGGGAATACCCGCTGCAAATGCAGTCAAATTGAGGGAGCCCCGATGCGCAAGCTTCTGTTACTTCTGCTCGCCGTCGCCTCGCTTGCGGCGGCAGGCGTCGCGGCCGACAGTGGAAGTTCGGCCGCGACCGCCTCACAGACCGTGACGATCTCCCACACCGGCTACAAGCCGGCCTCCGTCTCGATCAACACCGGCGACTCCGTCGTCTTCCAGAACAGCGATACGACCGCGCACGTCGTCGATTTCAAGTCGACGACGGGAATCACGTGCGCGGCTTCGATTCCGTTCACGGTGCAGCCGGCACAGAGCGTCAGCTGCACCTTCTCGACGACGGGCAAGTTCAACTTCTCCGATCCTGCGAACAAGGGAAAGAGCTTCCGCGGCACGGTTACCGTGAGTCCGCCTCTCGTGTCTGCCTTCACCGCGACGCCGAAGACGGTGATCTACGGCCGCAAGACGACTCTGGCGGGCACGCTCGCCAGCAAGCAGGCCGGGCAGTCGCTCCAGGTTCTCGCGCAGGCATGTGGCGCGACGAACGCGAGCCCGCTCGCGAATGTCACGACGACGGCCGGAGGCGCGTTCACCTACGCGGCGCAGCCGTTGAAGAAGACGGCCTACTCGGTGAAGTCCAAGAACCTCACGACCGGCGCTCTGACCGTCAACGTGAAGCCGCGTCTGCGACTCGGCAAGGTCTCGCGGCACCACTACTCCCTGCGAGTCTTCGCGGCCCAGAGCTTTGCCGGGAAGGTCGCCACCTTCCAGCGCTTCCGGGCTGCGACCAAGCGCTGGGTGGCCGTCAAGCGGGTGACTCTGAAGGCGAACGCGACCGGAGTCGCCCCGACCGTGCTCAGCACGGCGAAGTTCCGCTCGGGCATCAAGGCGCGGCAGCGGGTGCGCGTAACGCTCGGGCAGAAGCAGGTCGGCTCCTGCTACAGCCCCGGCCGGAGCAACACGATCCGCAGCTGACGAATGCTCGATCCGGGGAGCCGGGGCGTCACGCGCTCCGGCTCCTCAGGCGCGCCCGTAGCGAGCGGCGCGGGAGGCAGCCGCCGGGGCGACCCCCGCGTCGACCAGCCGCTGCCGGGCCTCGCTCTCCTTCAGCACCCGGAGCAGCACCCAGACGAGCGCGGGCAGCATCGTTAGCGCGCTCTCCACGAGCATCACGCCGCCGCCGGCCTTCTGGTCGGCTAGGTGCGTCAACCCCCACAGCGGCGGGTCGTGCGCGTATGGCGCGTAGTAGACGTGGCTCGACCAGATGAAGACCTGCGAGAGGACCAGCATCACCAGCCACATCCCGAGGACGTAGGGGATCTTCCACGGCGCGGTGAACCACGCAGGCCCCGGCAGCGGCTCGAGGAGCGCCGCCCACATCAGCATCCCCAACGCGATGAAGAGCGAGTGCTGCAGCGCGTGGATCCCGTCGTGCCGGAGGGCCGCGTCGAACAGCGTCGGCAGGTGCCAGACGACGAAGTTGACGGCCCAGAGCGGCAGCGCGATCAGGGGGTGCGCGAGCAGGCGTAGCCGGTGGACCAGCCGCAGGCGCAGCAGCGGGCGGAGCAGCCGCCCGTCGAGCCCGAGCACGAGGAGCAGCGCGCCGACGTCGCCGAGCAGCAGGTGCTGGAGCATGTGCATCGAGAAGAGCCGCTCCTCGCCGATCGTGTCGATCGGCGACGCGAGCGCGAAGAAGAGCGTCAGCAGCCCTGCCGCGAACGCCATGGCCCGCGGCCGCGGCACCGGGTGGCCGCGCCGGCGCAGCGTCCGCGCGCGCCGCCAGTAGAGCGCTCCGACGAGCGCGAGCACCGAGAGCTCGAGCGGGTCGAGGTTCCAGTGGTTCATCGGGATCCGTTGGGTTTGTGGGGAACAGCCTCGGGTACCCGTTTTCCGGATTGAGTACGTGTCGGGGGACGAAGCCGCGCAGGGGAATCGCGGGAGCTGCGTCGGCGCTCCTTCTCCTGTCGTTGGCCGGTTGCGGCGGTAAGCAGGACGCGCTCAATCCGCACAGTCACGCCTCGACCGATATCGCGAACCTCTTCTGGGTGATGATGGCGGTCGCCTTCGGCGGCCTCGCCCTCGTCACGGGTCTGCTCGTCTGGGCCTGGGTGCGGCGCGGCCGGCGGGGGTTCGGCGGCGACGGCGACGACCCGCACCCCGGGGAGAAACCGGCGTGGTACGTCGTCGTCGGGATGGGCGTCGTCTTTCCGATGGCCGTCGTCGTGGCGCTGTTCATCGTGTCCGACTGGTCGATCGTCAAGATCACCCAGGCACCGGCGGCGTCCAGTACGGCCATGACCGTCGAGGCCATCGGCCATCAGTGGTACTGGGAGTTCCGGTATCCGGGGACGAAGGCGGTCACGGCCGACGAGATGCACATTCCCGTCGGCACGCGGATCAACCTCGTGGCGAAGACCGCGGACGTCATCCACAGCTTCTGGGTGCCGGCGCTGAACCGGAAGATCGACACGATCCCCGGCCAGCCGAACCGGATCCTCCTCTACGCGAAGAGGGCCGGCGTCTACCGCGGCCAGTGCGCCGAGTACTGCGGGCTCCAGCACGCGCACATGTCGATGCTCGTCTTTGCCGAGCCGAAGGCGCAGTTTCAGGCGTGGCTGAGACGCCAGGCCTCGCCCGCCACGGCCCCGAAGACGCCGCTCGCGCAGCGCGGCCGGCAAGTCTTCCTCGACGGCGCCTGCTCGAGTTGCCACACGATCCGCGGCACGAGCGCGCGCGGCTTCGTCGGCCCGGATCTCACGCACGTGGGAAGCCGGACGACGCTCGCGGGCCTGACGATCCCGAACACGCGGGACTACCTCGCCCGCTGGATCACGGACTCCCAGCACTTCAAGCCGGGAAACCAGATGCCCGACCTCCAGCTCTCCAATACGCAGCTCCGCGCACTCGTCGCCTACCTCGAGGGATTGCGATGAGCGCGGCGGTCTACGAGGAACGCCTCGAGCGCATGTGGCAGTCGCGCCCCGGCGTGCTCGGCTGGGTGATGACGACCGACCACAAGCGGATCGGGCTTCTCTACTTCTGGACGACGCTCGTGCTCTTCGGCGCCGGCGGCGCCGAGGCGCTCGTCATGCGTACCCAGCTGATCCAGCCGAACCAGCACGTCGTCGGGCCGTCCACCTACGACCAGCTCTTCACGATGCACGGGATCACGATGATCTTCTTCTTCATCATCCCGATGACGACGGGAGCGTTCGGGAACTACCTGCTCCCGCTGATGCTCGGCGCGCGGGACATGGCCTTCCCGCGCATGAACGCGCTGAGCTTCTGGATCTTCCTCGGCTCGGGGATCTTCATCTACACGAGCCTCTTCCTCGGCATCGCGCCGAACGCCGGCTGGTTCGACTACGTGCCTCTCGCGAGCGCGAAGTTCGACCCGGGCCACGCGATCGACTTCTACTGCCTCGGGATCATCTTCAACGGCATCCCGTCGAGCCTGACGGCTGCGAACTTCATCGTGACGATCCTCAAGATGCGGGCGCCGGGGATGTCGTTCAACCGGATGCCGCTCTTCTGCTTCGCCTTCCTCGCCGCGTCCTGGGGCCTCCTCTTCGCGCTGCCCTCGCTGACCGCCGACACGATCTTCCTCTTCCTCGACCGCAACATCGGCACCCACTTCTTCGACGTCGCGAGAGGAGGCTCGACGCTGCTCTGGCAACACCTGTTCTGGATCTTCGGCCACCCCGAGGTCTACATCCTCATCGTCCCGGCCTTCGGGATCGCGACGGAGATCATCCCCGCCTTCACCCAGCGACGGGTCGTCGCGTTCCCGCTCGTGGCGGTCGCCGAGCTCCTCGTCGTCTTCATCGGCTTCGGCGTCTGGGCCCACCACATGTTCGCCACCGGGATGCCGACGGTGACCGTCGTCTTCTTCGCGGCGGCGACGGCGATCGTCGTCATCCCGAGCACGATTCAGGTCTTCGCCTGGTGCATGACCTTCGTCACGGGCAACGCGCGCTTCAAGACGCCGCTGCTCTTCATCGCCGGCTTCATCTTCATGTTCGTCGCCGGCGGGCTGACGGGGATCATGTTCATCGCGGTGCCGTTCGACCAGCAGGTGACGGACACCTACTTCATCATCGCGCACTTCCACTACATCATCTTCGGGGCCGCCGTCTTCCCGATCTTCGGCGGCATGTACTTCTGGTTCCCGAAGGTCACGGGGAAGCTCTACTTCGAGCGGCCCGGCCAGATCAGCTTCTGGCTCATCTTCCTCGGGACGAACCTGCTCTTCTTCCCGATGCACATCGTCGGGCTCGCGGGGATGACCCGGCGCGTCTACACGTATCCCGCCGGGCTGGGCTGGGGGCCGGAGAACCTCGCCGAGTCGATCGGCGCGTACCTCACGGCGTTCGGGATCGTGCTGCTGTTCGCCAACCTCGTCGTGAGCTACTTCCGCGGCCTGCCCGCGGGGCCCGACCCCTGGCACGGCGCGACGCTCGAGTGGACGATCCCGTCGCCGCCGCCCGAGTACAACTTCGCCGTCATCCCGAAGGTCTCGAGCGCGTACGCGAACTGGGACTACGCGGACCGGGAGGAGGACCGACAAAAGCTTGCGCAGGGGGTCATGGTGCTCGAGCAGGGGCACGAGCAGCCGGTGAGCTCGCCCATAGACGGCTGGTGGGCCGAGATCGTGGAGATGCCGCACGACTCGCCGTGGCCGATCGTGCTCGCCCTCGCGATGTCGGTCGTCTTCATCCTCCTGCTCCTCCACCTCTGGATGGGCGTCTGCTTCGCGCTGGCCGGGATCGTCCTGGCGCTGCTCGGCTGGCACGGCGGAGAGCCGCAGGAGAGCGAGGCCTAATGGCGGACTACGTCGCCGGCGGAGTACCCGAGCGGCTCGTCCCGCGGACGACCGAGGCTCGGAACGCCCGCGAGGCGAGGCTCGTCGCCGAGCGGCGGCTCGGGCCGAGCGTCGCGTTCTGGGGGATGGCGATGGTGATCGCTAGCGAGGCGACGCTCTTCGGCACGTTCATCGGCACGTACTACTACCTCCGCTTCTCGAACGCGCACTGGCCGCCGCCCGGGACGCCGGAGCCGCGCGTCGTCGTGCCCCTGATCATGGTCGGCGTCCTCGCCACGACGAGCCTGCCTATGCAGCTCGCGGCGATGGCTGCGCGGCGGGCGCGGCTCTGGGCCGCGCGCCTCCTGCTCGTGTGGGCGCTCGTCGTCCAGTGCGGCTACCTCGTCTACGAGATCCACGACTACGTCCACCAGCTGCGCAGCTCGACTCCGCAGGACAATGCATACAGCTCGATCTACTACACGCTGCTCGGGGCGGACCACGCGCACGTGGCGATCGGGATCCTCTTCGTCGTCTGGCTGCTCTGGAAGCTGGCCCGCGGCCTGACGATGTACCGCCTCAACGCCGTCCAGGTCGTCGCCTTCTACTGGCACGCCGTCAACCTCCTCACCCTGATCGTGATCGGGGTCGTCCTGAGCGCGAGGCTATGAGCGAGGCCCGCGACATCGTCCCCGCCCGGCGCGAGACCCTCGTCGCGCCCTCGCCGCACGAGCGCGTCGGCCCGTTCACCCTCCGGCAGCTCGCATTCGTCCAGTGGATCGGGGTCGTCGTCGCGCCGCTGGCGTGGACGGCCCAGCACGTCGTCGGCTACGGCGTCGGCCAGGCCCGCTGCACGGCCGGAGTGAACTGGGGCATCGCCTTCGACACCTGGCAGCTTGCGATCCTCGCGGCCACGGCCGTGCTCATCCTGATCTCCGAGGCCGCCGCGATCACGGTCTTCCTCGCGACGCGGGAGGCGAACTTCGGCGACGGCCCCCCGGAGGAGGGACGGTGGCGCGGCGCGGTGCCCTATACGCGGCTCCATTTCTTCGCCACCGCGGCGATGGTGGCCAACGTCCTGTTCCTCGCGATCATCCTCATGGACGGCCTCGCCTCGGCCTTCGACTCGTTATGCGTGCAGTCCTGACGATCGCCGGCATCGCGGTGGTGGCGCTCCTCGCGTCCGGGTCGGCTGCGGCCGCGTCCGGCACGCCGAAGGACCCGCTCGCTGCGTACGGGTACCACCTCTACGGGCAGTACTGCCTCGGCTGCCACGGCCCGAACGCGGGCGGACGCTTCAAGGAGTCCTCGTCCGCCACTGGCGCCGGACCGGGACGCTCGCAGGGACAGCAGGGAGGGATCGGCCCCTCGCTGCACGGCGTCGGCGCCCTCGCCGCCGACTTCTACCTCCGCACGGGCTACATGCCGCTCCGGAGCGTCGGGCTGCAGCCGCGCCGGCGCCCCGTCTTCCTCAGCGACCGCCAGATCCGCGCGCTCACCGCCTACATCGCGACCTTCGGCGGGCCGCCGATCCCGCAGCCGAAGCCCGAGCTCGGCAGCGTCTCGCAAGGACTGGCGCTCTTCACGGAGCACTGCGCCGGCTGCCACCAGGTCGTCGCCCAGGGCGGCCTCGTCACCGGGGCGTTGCCCCCGGCGCTCGTCGATGCGACGCCCGTCCAGGTCGCGCAGGCCGTGCGGATCGGGCCGTACGTGATGCCGAGGTTCTCGCAGAAGGCGCTCAGCGACCGGCAGCTCGACTCGATCGTCCGCTACGTGGAGTTCACGAAGAATCCGGATCGGCCGGGCGGCTGGGGGCTCGGCTACCTCGGGCCGTGGCCGGAGGGGCTCGTCACGTGGTTCCTGGCGATCCCGGCGCTGCTCGTCCTCTGTCTGCTGCTCGGGCGGAGGCTCCGCTCGTGAGTCGCGTGCGGAACGCGGTCGTCTCGGCGCTGGTCTTGCTGCTCGGCCGGCGCCGCCGCCGACCGAAGCAGGAGGACACGCGGATCGTGCCGGCCGTGCCCCCGAACGCCGCGGCGGAGCTCGCCGTCCTCGCCCTGCTCGGCCTCTGCTCGCTCTCCGCGCTCGGGTTCATCCTCATCTACGCGTTCGCGGACTCCCTGCCGAACGTGACGCAGCTGCTCGGCGTCTCGATCGGCCTCGCGCTCCTCTTCCTCGCCGCGGCGCTCGTCGTCGTGGGCCTGAAGCTCGTGCCCGCGGAGGAGGTCGCCGAGGAGTACCCGCCGCACGAGCACCCGGGCGAGCAGCAGGTGATCGCGGAGCTCGTCGACGAGAGCGGCACGCGCTTCACGAGGAGCCGGTTCTTCAAGCTCGGGCTGCTCGGCGCCGGCGGCACGCTCGGGCTCGCGATCCTCGCGCCGGCGGTCTCGTTCGGCCCGCTCTTCCGGGTCGGAGACTTCCTCCGCACTCCGTGGCGGCGTGGACGGCGGCTCGTCGACGAGCACGGGAAGCCGTACAAGGCTTCGGATATCGAGGAGAAGAACTTCTACCTCGCCTTCCCGGAGGGAGTCGGCGACGAGGGCAAGGAGCAGATGGCAGCGTCGCTCGTGGTGATCAGGTTGCCGCCGGACCAGATCGACCTGCCGGCGAACCTCAAGGGCTACGACGCGCACGGAGTCCTCGCGTACTCGCGGATCTGCACCCACGCCGGCTGTGCGATCACGCTGTACCGCGCGCCGCTCTTCCAGCCCGACGAGCCGAAGCCGGCGCTCGTCTGCCCATGCCACTACTCGACCTTCGACCCCGCGACCGGCGGCACGGTCACCTTCGGGCCCGCCGGGCGGGACCTGCCGCTGCTGCCCGTCTACCAGGACTCGAGCGGCTACCTGCGCGCCAAGGGCAACTTCGACGGGCCGGTCGGCCCCTCGTGGTGGGGCGTCCGGCTCTGGGGAGCGCAACCGTGACGGCCTCGCGCGGGGCCCCGATGACTCGTCGCGCCGTCCGCTGGGTCGACCAGCGCACTGCGAGCGCGCCGTACCTGCGCAAGGCGCTCCGCTACCTCTTTCCCGACCACTGGTCGTTCCTGCTGGGCGAGGTCGCCCTCTACGCCTTCATCGTGCTCGTCGCGACCGGGATCTACCTGACGTTCTTCTTCGTCGACTCGACGAAGGAGATCGTCTTCCGCGAGCCGTACGCGCCGCTGTACGGCCAGAGGATGAGCGAGGCGTACGCGTCGGTCGTCCACCTCTCGCTCTTCGTCAAGGCCGGCCTGCTCATCCGGCAGACCCACCACTGGGCCGCGAACGTGTTCATCGCGGCGATCGTCCTCCACCTCTTCCGCATCTTCTTCACCGGCGCGTACCGGAAGCCGCGGGAGCTGACCTACTGGCTCGGCCTGACGATGCTGATGCTCGCGCTGCTCGAGGCCTACATCGGCTACTCGCTCGTCGACGACCTCATGTCGGGAATGGGGCTCGCGATCGGCTACTCGGTCGGCCTCGCGCTTCCGTTCGTCGGCGAGAACCTCATGAACTGGCTGTTCGACGGGATGTTCCCGGGGAGCGAGCAGCTCTGGCCGCGGATGTACATCGCGCACGTGCTGATCTTCCCGGCGATGATCGGCCTGCTGCTCACCGTGCACCTGCTGCTCGTGGCGATGCGGCACCACACCCAGTTCCGGCGGCGGAAGGCGCAGACCGAGCGCACGATCGTCGGCGTGCCCGCGTGGCCCGGCCAGGCGCCGCGGTCGCTGGGACTGATGGTCGGCACGGCCGGCTTCCTCTTCCTGCTCGGCGGCCTCGTCCAGATCAACCCGATCTGGCTCTGGGGGCCGTACCACACGTACTCCTCGACGAACGGAGCCCAGCCCGACTGGTACCTCGGCTGGCTGATCGGCGGCTTGCGGCTCGTGCCGAGCTTCGACCT
>DASSVO010000017.1:0-10400 GCA_035706005.1 Gaiellaceae bacterium
CACCAACAAGCTAATCCGCCGCGGGCTCGTCCCCGACCGGAGGCCGAAGCTACCCTTTTCCGGCCGGCCCGAGGGCCAGACGGAGCATCCGGTATTAATCCAAGTTTCCCTGGGCTATCCCGGTGTCGGGGGTTGATTACCCACGTGTTACTCACCCGTTCGCCGCTGTCCCCAGGGCCGAAGCCCTGGTTCTCGCTCGACTTGCATGTATTAAGCGCGCCGCCAGCGTTCGTCCTGAGCCAGGATCAAACTCTCCGTGAAGAATGATCGCCGGCCTGGTGTTGACCTGAGCCAACAGCCGGCAATTCGTCACTTTGAGCTTGTGCTCAAAGTCCCATCCCGAAGGATGGAGACAGGGTTGTTGATTCGCCGCTCCGGCCGAAGCCGGACCAGCGTCTCGACGTAAACGCACGCTGTTGAGTTTTCAAGGACCGAGCCTTCGGGACGGCATGAAAAAGGCCCCGACTCGCGCCAGAGGCCTCAGGACTTGCGGGTTTCCTCTTGCGGGGAATCCTCCTAAGGCTCTCCGTTTTCGCTCGTTTGCAGGGACTTTTCCGTGCCACCCTCTCGGGCAGCCGGGGAAGTGTAGCAGGGTCGAAGCCCCCGTCAAGCGGCTTGATCAAGCGGCTCCGCCGAGCCTCACGAAGCGGCGCTTGCCCGCCTGCAGAACGGCCCCCTCGAGCCGTTCTCGCGGCAGGTCCAGATCGCTCACTGCGTCGCCGTCGAGCTTGACCCCGCCCTGCGCGATCAGCCGGCGCGCCTCGCTCGTCGAGAGGCCGAAGGTATCCGCGAGGAGAGCCGGCAGATGGACGGGATCGCCGACCGGTAGAGAGCGCTCGGGAACCTCCTCGGGCGCCTCGTGCCGGCGCACTACCCGGTTGAAGTGCTCCTCCGCTGCGTGTGCAGCCTCGTCGGAGTGGTAGCGGGTCACGATGCCGCGAGCCAGGGCGAGCTTCGACTCCATCGGCTCGCCGTCGGGAGGGTCGCGGTCGAGCGTCAGGCGCCACCACTGCGGAAGGGCAGCGTCCGGAATCGACATCACCTTGCCGAACTGCTCCTCGGGTGCCTCGTCGATCCCGACGTAGTTGCCCACCGACTTCGACATCTTGTCGGCGCCGTCCGTGCCGACTAGGAGCTCGTACGTGATCACCATCTGAGGCTCGAGGCCGTAGTGCGCCATGACGTCACGGCCCATGAGCAAGTTGTAGAGCTGGTCGGTTCCGCCGACCTCGATGTCCGCCTCGATCGCGACCGAGTCGTAACCCTGCGCGAAGGGATACAGCAGCTCCGAGACCGAGATCGGCTCGTGTCGTCCGAAGCGCTTGGCGAAGTCGTCTCGCTCGAGCAGTCGCGCCACCGTGCCGGTGCGCGTGAGCCGGACCAGCTCGGCGTAATCGAGCTTTCCGAGCCACTCTCCGTTGAAGCGCAGCTCCGTGCGCTCACGGTCGAGGATCCGAAAGGCCTGCTCGGCGAAGAGCTTCGCGTTGGCGTCGAGCACCTCGTCGGGAAGCACCTGTCGTTCGACCGAGCGTCCGGAGGGATCGCCGATCCGTGCCGTGTAGTCGCCGACGATCAGGACGGCGATGTGGCCCTCGTCCTGAAAAGCGCGGAGGCGATTCAGGACCGCAGCGAATCCGAGGTGGATGTCGCGGCCGGTCGGGTCGATGCCCAGCTTGACGCGCAGCGGACGGCCGAGCTTCAGCTTGGCCTCGAGTCCTCCCTCCGGCAGGACGTCGACGGCGTTCCGTGTCAGCTCGGCGGTTCCCATGCGGGCGAGTCTAGAAGCGGCGGCTGAGGAACGGCGAGCCGGCGAGGCCGTAGCGCCAGGGCTGCTCGACGGCGCGCGTGATCCCGATCCTCGTCCCCACGGCGAGCGGCGGCTCCGACTCGCGCGCGAGGAACTCGAACGGCGGCTCGTCGAGCGCGAGCCCGTCGTGGACGCGGGTGATACCGAGCGCCTGGCAGACCTTCCCGGGGCCGGAGCACAAGGCCCGCGCCGGCTCGAGGCCGCGCCGTTCGCGCATCGACTCCAGCCCGCAGGCCGGCTCGAGCGCCCGCACAAGGGCGGCCTCGGCACGGCCTTCCTCGCCGCAGACGAGGTTGAGACACCAGTGGATGCCGTAGGAGCGGTACACGTAGGCGTGGCCGGCCGGCCCGAACATCGACGCCGTCCTTGCCGTCCGGCCGCGGAAGGAATGGCTGGCCGGGTCGTCCTGGTCGTACGCCTCGACCTCGACGATCGGCCCGCCCACGCCGTCCACGAGCAGTGTCGCGCCGATGAGCTCGGGCGCGACCTCGTGCACCGGGCGCGCGAAGAACTCGCGCGTCAGCCTCTCCCCCGCCACCGTCGCAGGGTTAGGAGGCCTTGGCGAAATAGTGGCTGTGTCGCGGATGACGCGCTGGCGCGCCGCGATGCGGCGTCCTCCGTCGCGCCGATAGAACACCGCTATCGGCGCTCCCTGCGTCCTTGCCTCGCGACACCCAGCGCGCCTCCGCGACGAGCACCATTCCGCCAAGACCTCCTAGAAGAGCTGCTCAGGCTCGGCCGGCTTGGCGGTCTTCTCGAGCACCCGTCGCGCACGCCGCCCGAGGTCGCGGAGGTCGAGCGGCCCTTCCTCCACCGCTTTCGCGACCCGCTCGGCGAGATCGAGCGCGTCGTCGAGGATCACGGTCGCCGCAGCCGAGTCCTGGCCCATGTCGTGAAGGATGGTGCGCTCGGTACGGCCGGCGAGGATCGGCTCGGCGACACCGTCGATCCAGACCCGCGTGCGGCGGCCGCCGCCCCGCTCGTCACCCGTGATCGGCTCGAGCGCGTAGATCCGGTCGGCACGCGCCCACTTGCCGAAGCCGAGGAACACCATGCGCTCTCCTGCCATCGCCATCATTCTCCGCTATGGACGAACTTCGCGTCCAGGGGCTCGCCGTCAGCTACTCGCCGGCGGGGCACACGGCCCTCGTCGCCCTCCACGGAGCGGGGAACGGGACACGCGACTCGCACCCCCTCTACCGGCACCTGCACGAAACGCTTCCGCCGCTCGGCGTAGGCGTCGCGACCTTCGACCGGCGAGGGGACGGTGAGTCGGAGGGCAGGCCCACTCTCGGCCGCTTCGAGGCCCAGGTCAGGGACGGCCTCGCGGTGGCCGCGGCGCTCGAGACGGAGCGGTTCGGTCTCTGGGGCTTCAGCCAGGGAGGATGGGTCGCGCCTCTCGCGGCCACGCTCTCCGACGACGTCGCCTTCGTGATCACGATCGCCGCCTTGGGGTTGACGGCGGCCGATCTACTACTGCATGCCAACCGACGTCAGCTCGAGCTCGCCGGGGACTACGAGCCGAAGGTGATCAAGCAGGCCGCCGCGCTGCGACGCCGGATGCCTTACGACCCCAGGGCGGTCTTCGCCGCCGTCCGCGTGCCGATCCTCGCCTTCTACGGGGAGCTGGACTCGATGACGCCCGCCGAGCCGAGCGTCACGGCCTGGCCGCCACACGCGATGGTGGTCGTCGTCCCAGACGCTGGACATGGCCTTCACCTTTCGGACGGAACCCTCGCGCCGCTCTACGAGCACACGTTGGTCGACTGGCTCAGCTGAAGAACGTGTCCTCGTGGGAGTACGGCGGCGAGCACATGCACAGGATGAGGAGCTCGCTCGTGCCGTCGTTCTCGAGTGTGTGCCACGCTCCCGGCGGGATGAGGATCGCGTCGCCGGGACGGACCCTCCGAGTCTCGCCGTCGACCTCGAGCTCGCCCGAGCCTTTCGTCACGAGATAGATCTCCTCGGTTCGGCCGTGGTAGTGGCGCTCGGTCGCCTGGCCGGGCTCGAGCGCGGCCTCGGCGAGGCTCTGCGCGGCCGTGTGGTGCAGCTCCCGGATCGTCGAGCCGTCCTTCGTCGTGAACGGCTCCACGCCGTCGAGGCTCTGGAGCTTCACAGCGCGGACGCGAGGACCTCGACGACGCGCTCTTGCGCCGCCGCCTCGATCCCGGTGAAGAACGGCAGCGCGAGCGAGCGCCCGCTGACGTCCTCGGCGACCGGGCACAATCCCTCGCCGAAGCCGAAACGCTCGCGCATGTACGGCTGCAGATGGATCGATGGGAGGTAGCGGTTGTAGCCGATCCCCTCCCGTTCGAAGGCCGCGATCGCCCGCTCGCGTGCCGCCGGGTCCGGGAAGAGGACGACGTAGACGAACCAGGAGCGCTGGTGGGCCGCATCGTCGGCACACGGCAGCTCGACTCCGTTCACCCCCGCGAGGAGCTCCCCGTAGCGCCGCGCAGCCGCCGAGCGCAGGGCGAGGATCTCGTCGAGCCGCTCGAGCTGGCCGATCCCGAGCGCGGCTGCGATGTCGCTCAGGCGGTAGTTGAAGCCGAGGCGGACATGCTCCAGCCAGCCGCCGGGCTCCGGCCGGCCCTGGTTGCGGAGGGAGCGGATCAGCTGCCATTCCTCCTCCGAGTGCGTCGTCACCATCCCGCCCTCGCCCGTCGTGACCTGCTTGTTCGGGTAGAAGGCGAAGACACACGGGGTGCCGCGGGAGCCGACGGGTGCGCCGCGGTAACCGGCGCCGAGCGCCTCGCACGCGTCCTCGATCAGGGCGAGCCCGTGCCGGTCCGCGATCGCCCGGAGCTCGTCGTGCTCGCAGGGATAGCCGTAGATGTCCACCGCGAGGATCGCCTTCGTCCGCTCGGTGACCGCCGCCTCGACAGCCGCGGGGTCGAGGTTGAGCGTCCGCGGATCGAGGTCGGCGAACACCGGGATCCCGCCCTCGTAGAGGAAGCAATTGGCGCTGGCGGCGAACGAGTAGGGAGACGTGATCACCTCGTCGCCCGGGCTGATCCCGGCCGTGATGCAGAGCAGGTGGAGCCCCGTCGTACCGGACGAAACCGCCGCCGCGTAGGGAGCGCCGACCTGCTCCGCGACGAGCTCCTCGAAGCGGTCGATCGTCGGGCCGAGCGAGAGCCGGCCCGAGCGGAGCACCTCGAGGACGAGCTCCTCCTCCCGTTCGCCCAGATACGGCCCCGAGAGCGGGACCGACTCCACTTCCTGTCTCACGCCTGTTCGGTAGCCGCCGCGAACTCGAGCCACTGGCTCCAGCGGTCGCTGCGCCCGTGGACGGTGTCGAGGTACGCCTCCTTGATCTCCTGCGTGACCGGGCCCGGCGGCCCGATCAGCTGGTCGTCCACCTCGCGGATCGGCGTCACCTCGGCGGCCGTCCCGACCATGAACACCTCGTCGGCGAGGTAGAGGTCGGTGCGGATGATGGGCTTCTCCACGACGCGGTGGCCGAGATCCTGCGCGATCTGGATCACGGAGTCGCGGGTGATGCCGACGAGGATCGAGGCGGCGAGGTCGGGCGTGTAGATGACGCCGTCACGGACGACGAAGATGCTCTCGCCCGAGCCGTCGGCGACGTACCCCTCGGCGGTGAGGAGGATCGCCTCGTCGTAGCCGGCGCGGTTGGCCTCCCCCACGGCGAGCATCGAGTTGACGTAGACGCCCGTGGCTTTCGCGACGTGCGGGATGACGTTCGGCCCGACGCGCTGCCAGCTCGAGATCTTCGCGCGGATCCCGTTCCGCTGGCCGTCCTCGCCGAGGTAAGCGCCCCACGGCCAGGACATGATCGCGACCTCGACCGGGTTCCCCAGCGACGACACCCCGAGCTCCCCGTAGCCGAAGAAGGCGATCGGCCGGAGATAGCACGAAGGCAATTCGTTGGCGCCGATGAGGTCCCACGTCGCGGCCCGCAGGTCGTCGACCGAGTAGGGAAGCTCCATGTAGAGGAGCTGGGCCGAGCGGTGCAGACGCTCGAGGTGGTCGGTGAGGCGGAAGACAGAGGTGCCGCGTTCGGTCTCGTAGGCGCGGATCCCCTCGAAGACGCCCGAGCCGTAGTGCAGGCCGTGCGTCCCGACGTGGACCGTCGCGTCGTCCCAGTCGACCAGCTCGCCGTTCATCCAGATCTTCTTGGTCTCGCGCATCTGCGGGCTCGTCCCTTCGGTCGGGGGGCTGGCGCCGGGAATCGTACCGGCGCGGCTAGCTGAGATCGCCCGTCCTCGCCTGCGTGAGCCGCAGCAGCTCGAGCGGCGAGAGGCCGGCCATGTGGCGCTCGGAGCCGGCACCGACCCAGACGCGGTCGTGGGCGAGCAGCTCCGCTGCCATCAGCACCTGCGAGACGCCCGGCGCGGGGAACGGCGCGACGCCCCCGGGCTCGAAGCCCGTGGCGGCGAGGACCTCGTCCGGCCGTGCGACGCGGGCGGCCTTGGCGCCGGCGACGGCCGCCACCTTCGTCTCGTCGGCACGCCGGTCGCCCGGGACGAGCGCGAGCGTCGGGCGGCCGTCGCAGACGAAGAGCAGCGACTTGACGATCTGCGCGCGCGACGTGCCGACGGCCTTCGCCGCGGCGCCTGCGGTGGGCGTGCCCTCGGGAAACTCCTCGACCCGTGCATCCACGCCGGCGCGGCGCAGCACCTCTGCGACTCGCGCGACGGGCTCGGGCCAGCGCTGCACGGCGCCAACGTACCGCGCGAAACCGGGCCCGGCAGGACGACGTTCTTTCCCCGGGAGACGACACGGTCGAAGGGAGACGAACGTGAAGGACCACGAACGACGGGCCACGACGGAAGCGCTCTTCCGGGACGTGAACGAGCGAATCGCCGAGAGGGAGAAAGGCTTCGAATCCGACCGCACCCAGTTCGTCTGCGAGTGCTCCGACCCGAACTGCACGCACCGGGTCCCGGCAAGCCTCGCGGAGTACGAGGAGGTGCGGGACGAGCCGACGACGTTCCTAGTCCTCCCGGGACATGAGCACGGCGACATCGAACGCGTCGTCGAGGACCGGGGCCGGTTCCGGATCGTCGAGAAGGTACAGGCCGCCGTGCGACGGACCGTCGTCCGGCTCGACGCGCGCAGGCGTCCGCCGAGGGCGAGCGAGACGTAGCGCTCAGCCGGCGAGGGGCCCGAGCTCGAGCACGCGCGCGTCGTCGAAGCCTTCGCCGCGCAGCCGCTCCACGAGCTCCGGCGAGGGCGCCGAGTCGACCGTGAGGGCCATGAGCGCCTTGCCGCCGCGCAGGCTGCGCGAGACGGTCATGCAAGCGATGTTGATGCCGGCCTCGCCGAACAGCGTCCCCACGCGGCCGATCACGCCGGGCACGTCGTCGTAGCGGCAGAGCACGAAGAGCGGCGCGAGCTCGAGCTCGATCTCGAAGCCGAGGATGTTGACGAGCCACGGCCGGTGATCGCTCCCGATCGTCGTGCCCGCCACCCGAAAGCGCGAGCCGCCGCTGCGGATCTCGACCCGGACGAGGTTCGTGTAGTCGCGGGCGGAACGCGACCGCTCCTCCCTCACCTCGATGCCGCGTTCCGCTGCGATGAGCGGCGCATTGACGTAGTTCACGGGGCGGTCGGCGCGGCCCTGGAAGGCGCCGTTGAGTGCCGCGACCGTGAGGAGACGCGCGTCATAGTCGGCGAGCGAGCCGTACACGGTGATCGCGATCTGTTCGGCCACGCCGTTCGCGAGCTCCATCGCGATGCGCCCCAGCCGCGCTGCGAGCGGCACGTACGGCCCCAGCACCTCGAGGTCATCCGCGCCGATCACGGGGATGTTGACGGCGTTCGTGACGAGGCCTCCCTCGAGCGCCGCGGCGACCTGCTCGGCGACGATGACGCCCGCCCTGTCCTGGGCCTCTCCCGTCGAGGCGGCGAGGTGCGGCGTGACGACCACGTTGTCGAGCTCGAGCAGCGGGCCGGAGTACGGCTCGCTCCCGAACACGTCGAGCGCAGCGCCGCCAACGCGGCCCGAGCGGACCGCGGCGAGCAGCGCGTCCTCGTCCACGAGCGGCCCCCGGGCGGCGTTCACGATCCGCACGCCGGGCCGCATCGCCTCGAACGCGGCCGCGCCGACCGAGCCGCGCGTCTCCGCCGTGAGCGGCAGGTGCAGCGTGAGGAAGTCCGCAGCGGCGTACACCTCCTCGGGCGACTCGACGCGGTCGGCGCCGAGCTCGCGGAAGCGTTCGGCGGCCACATAGGGGTCGTACCCGACGACGCGCATGCCGAGACCGAGCGCACGCCGCGCCACCTGCTGGCCGATCCGGCCGAAACCGAGCACGCCGAGCGTCTTGCCGGCCAGCTCGATCCCGCCGTACGCGCTGCGCTCCCAGCGGCCCTGCTTGAGAGCGGCGTGCGCCTGCGGGATGTTGCGGGCGAGTGCGACGAGGAGGCCGATCGTGTGCTCCGCGGCCGAGACGACCGTCGACTCGGGCGCGTTCGCCACGATGATCCCGCGCCGGGTCGCCGCCTCGACGTCGACGTTGTCGACACCGACGCCGGCGCGCCCGATCACCTTCAGCCGCGCGGCGCGCTCGATCAGGTCCGCGGTGAGCTTGGTCGCCGAACGGACGACGATCGCGTCGTAGCCGGCGATGATCTCGTCGAGGGCGCTCTCCCCGTCGACGTCCACCTCGAAGCGGGAGCGGAGCAGGTCGACGCCCGCGTCGGCGATCTCCTCGCGAACGAGGACGCGCGGCGTCACGTGCGCGACGGCTCGGTGCTGAAGGCCTCGAGTGCGGCCGTCACCGCGACGCCGCGTTCGACGTCGGCGCCGAGGTCGGCGAGAACGAGCTCGACGGCCGCAATCTGGGTCGTGATGTCGAAGACGTCGAACCAGCCGATGTGGCCCAGCCGGAAGATCTTCCCCTTGAGCTCGCCCTGGCCGTTCGCGATCGTGATCCCGAAGCGGTCGCGGACGCCCCGGATCACATCCCCGGAATCGACACCGGCGGGAGCGCGGACGGCGGTCACGACCGCACTGCGGTCCTCGTCCGGCGAGAAGAGCTCGAGCCCGAGCGCCTTGATGCCGGCCCGCGCCGCCCGGCCGAGCCGCACGTGGCGGTCGAACGCGGCCTCAAGCCCTTCCTCGAGCAGCAGGTCGAGGGCGACGTCGAGCCCGGCGACGAGCGACACCGGCAGCGTCACCGGCGCGTCGAGCTTCTCCTGCGCCTTCCGCGTGCGTTCCCAGTCGAAGTAGAACCGCGGCGAGGAGCCGGTCGCGGCCAGGGCCGTCTCCGAGACGGCGGCGAGGCCGAGTCCGGGCGGCGACATCAGCGCCTTCTGCGAGCCGGAGACGACGACGTCGAGCCCCCAGGCGTCGGTCTCGCAGGGAACGGCGCCGAGGCTCGAGACGGCGTCGACGACGGCGAGCGCCCCGGCGTCCCTGGCGACCGCCGCAAGGGCCTGAACGTCCGCGACGACCCCGGTCGAGGTCTCGGACTGGACGAACCAGACGGCCTTCGCCTCGCGTTCCTGCAAGCGCGACCTGAGATCGTCGGCATCGGGGGTCTCGCCCCAGGCGTACCGAAGGACGTCCACGTCGGCCCCGTACGCCGTGGTCATCGCGACCCAGCGCTCGCCGAAGCTCCCGGCAGAGACCACGAGGTGCCGTTCGCCGGCCGAGACGAGGTTCGCCACGGCCGATTCGAAGGCGCCGGTGCCGGACGCGCCGAACAGGAGAACGTCGCTCTCGGTGCGGCACACCTCTCGCAGGCGGGTGAGGACGCGCTCGTAGACGGGGAGAAACTCGGGGCTGCGGTGGTGGACGACCGGCGCGCCGACGGCGGCCAGCACCTCGGGCGGCACCGGGGTCGGCCCGGGCGTGAACAGGTAGCGCTTCGTCGCCACGTCCCGAGCGTAGCGGTCTACGCTGCCGGACATGGACGCGCTGGTGGCGTTCGCCGCTGCACTCCTCGCTCTTCGGCTCGCGGGCCTGCTGGCAGCGAGGTACAGGAGCACCCGGCGGCCGGAGCTGTTCGCCTGGGCGGCGGGGCTCGCGGCCTACGCGGTCGCGGCGGCCGCCATCGCCTGGGGCGAGGCCGCGGGCTGGGACGGTCGTGCGTTCCGGGTCTACTACGCGGCGGGTGCGCTGCTGACCGCACCGCTGCTCGGCGTAGGTTCGCTGCTCCTCGCCGGCCGCCGCAGCGCCGCGCCGGTGGCTCTCGTCTACGTCGGTCTCGCGGTCGGCGTCTCGCTCGCCGTGCCCGTGCACGGCGCCTTCGCCGCTCACGGAATCCCGGCGGCGCAGGATCACCTCGCGTTCCTTCCGGCACGGCTGCTCGCAATCGCCGCGAACGTGGTCGGGACGCTCGCGGTCGTTGTCGTCGCGCTGCGCTCAATCCGGCGCCGACCGCTCGGGAACGCGCTCATCGTCGCCGGGATCGCAGCGGCGGCGACGGGAAGCGGGCTCGCGGGACTCGGCGCCGCGGGAAGCGCGCTCGGCATCGCGGTCGGGGCGGCACTGCTTTACGCAGGATTCGTCGCTCCCGCGCACATTCCGCCGTTTTTTCGGCCGAAAATGGCCCCTCGCTGAGTCACAAGCGTTGCCTTAACAGCGCACTAACGTTGCGTCTGTAGCTACCCTCGTGCCACC
>DASSVO010000018.1:0-60768 GCA_035706005.1 Gaiellaceae bacterium
ACGACCTGATGGCCCGCTTCCCCGGGCTGCGGCCGCAGCTCGTGGAGGACGACGACATCGCGCCCTTCGTGAACGTCTACGTCGAGGGGGAGGACGTCCGGACGCTCGACGGATTCGACACTCCGGTCGACGACGGCTCCACGGTCATCCTCCTCCCCGCCATGGCCGGTGGGCTCTAGCCTCCGCAACGCCGGCTCCCTTCTCGAGCTCGTCGGCAACACTCCGCTCGTCGAGCTGCGACGTCTCGCGCCGAAGCCCTCGGTGCGGCTCTACGCGAAGCTCGAGGGCCAGAACCCCACAGGCTCGATCAAGGACCGCGTCGCACTGTCCATGATCGAAGCAGCCGAGACCACTGGAGAGCTCGAGCCCGGCCGCGAGCTGCTCGAGCCGACCTCCGGGAACACCGGCATCGCGCTCGCGCTCGTCGCCAAGCTCAAGGGCTACTCGCTCACCTGCGTACTCCCGGAGAACGCCACGGAGGAGCGACGGCGGCTCCTGCGCCTCTACGGCGCCACGATCGTCGAGTCGCCCGGCGAACAGGGCTCGAACGGCGCCGTCCGCGTGGCGCTCGAGCTCGCGGAGCGGGAGCCGCGCTACTTCATGCCGTTCCAGTACGCGAACGCGGCGAATCCGCGCGCCCACTACTCCGGCACCGGAGCGGAGATCGCGGAGGCGCTGGACCACGTCGATGTCCTCGTGGCAGGCCTGGGCACCGGCGGGACGCTGATCGGCGCCGGCGAGCGTCTGCGCGAGAGCTTCCCCGACGTCGTGGTCGCCGCGGCCGAGCCGCTGCCCGGCGATCCGGTGATGGGGCTCCGCTCGCTCGACGACGGCTACGTCCCGCCGATCCTCGATGTCTCGAAGCTCGATCGGAAGGTGCTCGTCTCGAACGAGGACGCGGTCGTGGGCGTGCGCGCGCTGCTCGAGCGCGAAGGCCTCTTCGCAGGCGTCTCGAGCGGCGCCGTGCTCCACGTCGCGCGACGGCTGGCAGCGGAGCTCGAGGAGGGCGTGGTCGTCTGCGTCCTCGCCGACGGCGGCTGGAAATACCTCTCCGCCGGCTTCTGGGAGGGCGAGGAGATCGACGAGAGCAAGCTGTGGTGGTAGTGCCGCCGCCCGTCCGCGCGGCGCTCGCCGAGCACGCGCGACGGGAGATCCCCAACGAGAGCTGCGGGCTGCTCGTCCTCCGCGACCGCGTCGCCGACCGATACGAGCCGGGCCGCAACGGCGCCGACTCGCCGTACCGCTTCGAGCTCGAGGTCGATCCCGACCTCTGGTTCCTCGAGGACGAGGGCTACGAGCTCGCGGTCGTCCACTCGCACGTCTCGGCGCCGCCGCGGCCCTCCCGCACCGACGTCGAGAACGTCGGCCTCTGGCAGGGCCGCCCGTATCTCATCTACTCGGTCGCACGCGACGAGCTCGCCGGCTGGACGATCGAGAGCGGCTCGATCGAGCCGCTCGAGCTCGGCTGAGCCTGCCTGGGTTCCGTGTTCTGCGCTTGCGCGCCTAGAGATCGCGGCCGAAGATGACGTGCTCTCCGATGGGTTCGAAGCCGAGGTTGCGGTTGATCGCGCGCATCGCCGCGTTCTCTTCTGCGTTCGACGTCGTCACCCGCGTCACCCCACTCGCCGCCGCCGTCCGGAGCGCGCGTTGCTTCGCCGCCGTCGCAAGCCCACGGCCCCGGTGCTCCCGTCGAGTGCCTGTGAACCCGTGCTGCGCGCGCTCTCCGGCGACGTTCAGGAACGTGAACGCAACCACATTGCCGCTGGAGTCGAGAATCGCGGTGCTCGACTCCAGATCCGTATCCGGCTCTTCCCACTCGCGGAGGAACTCGTCGAGACGGACGTCGTCGTGCCGAGTCGGCCCAGGCTCGTCGAGCACCGTCTCCTTGACAGCCTCGTAGACAGCTTCCGCCGCCACCTCGGTCATGGGCATGGTCCGGTAGCCCGCCGGAATCGACACCTCCTGCACGCTGCGCGGGTCGACTGCGATCAGCGGCCCATGCGACAGCAACGACCAGCCGCGCGCGGTCACCCACCGCTCGCCCTCATCCGTCCGGCGGAAGAACGACGTGACACTCGTCGCGCCGACCCCGCGCAGGTGGTCGAGCAGCCGTCGGCCGAGCTCGTCCCCCAGCCCCTGCCGCTGATACGACGCGTCGACCGTGAGGAAGGCCCAGCCCACGCCCTCGGTCGTCGTCCACGTGTCCAGGCCTGCCATGCCGGTGGCCACGACCACGTCGGCCTCGACGACGAGCTCGACGACGCGGGCACGCTCCGGCTGGGTGCGACGCCTGTGGCGGACCCCCTCGGCGGAGATCACGCGCGTATCGTCCGCAGCGAGGAGCAGCTGCGCAATCGCTTCGGCGTCCCGATCGTCCGATTCGCGAATCCGCACGGGGCGACCGTACCGCCGGGACGCTACTCGAGCTCGTCGTCGTCGCCGAACTCGGGATCGCCGGGCCCCGGACGCCGCTGCGGCAGCTCCTCGAACGTGACCGCGATCCGCTCGATCCGGTTCCCCTCCACCTCGAGCACGTCGAACCGCATCCCGTCGTAGGAGACGTCGTCGCCCGGCTCCGGCGCCCGGCCGAGCTGGCCGAAGACGAAGCCGGCGACCGTATGGAAGTCCTCCTGCGGGAGCTCAGTGCCGAAGCGGTCGTTGAACTCGTCGATCGAGAACATCCCGTCGACGCGGTACGAGTCCTCGCCGATCTGCTCGACTGGCTCCTCCGGGACGTCGAACTCGTCCTCGATCTCGCCGACGATCTCCTCGAGCAGATCCTCGAGCGTCGCGATCCCGACCATCGCGCCGTACTCGTCGACCACCACCGCGAAGTGGCTGTTCGTCTTCCGGAACTCCTGCAGGAGCGAGGCGAGATCCTTCGTCTCGGGCACGACGTACGCCGGCCGCAGCAGCCCCTCGAGGTCGACCTCCGCGAGCCCGCGGTCGTGGATCGCACTGAAGAGGTCGCGCACGTGGAGCACGCCGGCGATGTCGTCGAGCGACTCGCGATAGACCGGATAGCGGGTATACGGCGAGTCGAGGACGACGGCGAGCGCCTCCTCGGGAGCCACGTCGATCGACACCGCCGCGACGTCCGGCTTGGCCACCATCACGTCGGCGACGTCCTTGTCGCCGAAGATGAAGACCTTGTCGATCATCTCCCGCTCGTCCTCCTCGATCTGCCCCTGCTGGGTGGAGCGGGAAACGAGCATCCGCAGCTCGGCCTCCGAGTGCACCTCGCGCTCGGCGCCCGGCGGCTCGAGCCCGAAGGAGCGCAGGATCACGTCGGTCGAGGCCCGCAGCAGCCAGATTGCCGGGCGGAAGACAGCGAAGAACGCGCGGACGGGCACCGAGACCCACAGCGCCGTTCCCTCCGCATGACCGAGCGCTGCCCCCTTCGGCACGAGCTCCCCGAAGACGACATGGAAGAAGCTGAGGATCGCGTAGGCAAGGAGGATCGCGACGATCGCCGCCATCCAGTGCTTGAACTCGCGGGACAGCGTCTCCTCGCCGAGAGCGCCGATTCCCAGGGAGGTGAGCGTGACCCCGAGCTGCATCGCGGCGATGAACCTCGGCGGGTCGCCGGTGATCCGCAGGACGTCGCGGGCGCGCCGGTTCCCCTGGTGCTGGAGCTCGATGATCCGCGTCCGCCGCGCCGTGACCAGGCCGTACTCCGCGGCCACGAAGAAGGCGTTGAGCAGGATCAGGATCGCGACCCCGATCAGCTCCAGAAGAAGGGTCACGCCCTCACCTCGAGGGCGTGGGTACTAGGAGGTTTCTCGTCCAACTCTCCGGCCGGAGTATAGGGACGGCCCCGGTCGCTTCCAGTCTCTACGAACGTACGTTCGCTATCCTCCGCAGGGTGCGCGCCGAGTACCGCGAGGAGCCCTGCCGCAGCGCCCTCAACCGCGTGCGCGGCATGCCGTTCGCCTGGTCGCTCAACCCGTACATGGGCTGCGTCCACCGCTGCACGTTCTGCTACGTGCGCGCCTTCGAGGCGCGGGCGGACCGGCCGTGGGACGACCGTTACGGCTCCAGCATCCGCGTCAAGACGAACGTCGCGGAGGTGCTGCGGCGGGAGCTCGGCCGGGCCTCCTGGCAGAGCGAGACGGTCGCGATCGGCGCCGCGACGGATCCGTACCAGCCGGCGGAGGGTCGCTACCGCCTGACCCGCGCCTGCGTCGAGGCATTCGCGGAGGCGGCGAGCCCGTTTTCGATCATCACGCGCGGCCCGCTCGTCGTGCGCGACGTCGACGTGCTCGCCGAGGCGGCGCGCAGAGCGCGTGTCTCGGTCACGTTCTCCGTCCCGACGCTCGACCACGAGATCTGGCGTCGCACCGAGCCCGGGACGGCGCCGCCGCGGCAGCGGCTCCGCGCGATCTCGCGGCTCGTCGAGGCCGGGATCGACGCTCGAGTCGGGATGGCGCCGATCCTGCCGGGGCTCAGCGATCGGCCCGAGCTGCTGGCGGAGGTCGTGCGCGAGGCGCGTGCGGCGGGAGCAACCGGGATCTGGGCGAACCTCCTCTATCTCCGGCCGGGGACGCGCGAGCACTTCCTCGCGGCGCTCGAGCGGGACTGGCCCGAGCTCCTCCCCGACTACGAACGGCTCTACGAGCGAGGCGCCTACCTGCCCCGCCGCGAGACCGATCCCGTGCGCGAGCGCGTCCGCGCACTCGCTCGCAGCCACGGCGTCCGCGACCGGCGGCAGGTGCGGCTCGAGCCGGCCGCACCGGCCGAACAGCTGCAAATCGCGGCTATGTGATAGCTGACCGCCGATCTATGATCTCCCGGCCGTGGCGGCCACCGAGATCACCTGTCTGATCGTCGACGATCACGAGGTCGTGCGCGAGGGTCTCCGTTTGTCGCTGAGCCGGGCGCCGCACATCCGCGTCATCGGCGAGGCCGCCGACGGGGAGGCCGCGATCGCGCTCGCCGAGCGGCGGCGGCCCCAGGTCGTGATCATGGACGTCCGCATGCCGGGCATGGACGGCCTCGAGGCGACGAAGGAGCTGATGGACAAGGCGCCCGAGACCGCCGTCCTCATCTTCACCGCGTACAGCGAGCGGAGCCTGCTCAGCCGCGGCCTCGACTCGGGCGCGAAGGGCTACGTCCTGAAGGAGGCGCCGCACGAGACACTGCTGCGCGCGATCGAGAAGGTCGCGGGCGGCGAGGGCTACGTCGATCCGGCGCTCATGCCCGCCTTCCTGACCGGGCGCGACAAGGACGACATGCTCACGACGCGCGAGCGGGAGATCCTGCAGCTGCTCGCCGACGGCATGTCGAACGCCGACGTCGCGACGCAGCTCTTCATCAGCCAGGAGACCGTGAAGAGCCACGTCCGTCACATCCTCGCCAAGCTCGAGGCAGACACGCGTACACACGCGGTCGCAATCGCGCTTCGCGAAGCGATCATTGACTAGTGAAGCCCTCATCCCCTAGCACCGAGAGCCCGGCCATCGACGACGCCGACCGCGAGCTGACCGAGCACGTCCTCGCGGCGGAGCAGGACGAGCGGCGCCGGATCGCCCTCTTCCTCCACGACGGGCCGGTGCAGTCGCTCGCCGGCGTTGCGCTCATGCTCGACGCATCACTCGACCTCGTACGGCGTGGCGACCACGAGCAGGCGCGCGAGATCCTCGACCGGGCGCTCGCCCGGACACGCACGACGGTCGGCGAGCTCCGTGACCTCTCGTTCAACCTCGAGCCTGTGGCGCTACGCGACCACGGTTTCGCCGCCGCGGTCGACGCGCTGACGCAATCTCGCTGCCGCGAGCACCGGATCGAGGCCTCGGTCGACGTGGCGATGATCGACTCGCTCGGCGAGCGGACCCAGGCCGCGCTCTACCAGATCGTGCGCGAGGCGCTCGAGGAGGCGATCCGGCGCGGGCCTCCCTCCCGCTTCGGGGTCGCGGCGACGACGGACGTGCCGGGAAGCCTCCGTCTCGTGATCCGCGACGACGCCCCGACCGAGCGACGGCGGCGGGCGCTCGAGGTCCTCGCCGAGCGGGCGCGCACCCTCGGCGCCACGCTCACGCTCGACCACGAAGTGGGCGGGACGACGATGTCGCTCGAGCTGCGCGGCCAGGTCACCGGCAACTAGTCTTCGGCGCGGTGGACGGGGCGCCGCAGCAATATCTCCTCTTCGTCTGGAAGCCTTCCGGGTACGAGCTCGTCGAGCAGGACGGTGAGCCACCGTCCGTCGGGGCTCAGGTCGAAGTCGAGGGCAAGCAGCTTCGCGTGACGAAGGTCGCGCCTTCGCCCCTGCCCGGCGATCGCCGGATATGCGCGTACCTCGGCGGTTAGCCGCCCGCGATCGACTCCGCGGCCGCGAGGCCGAGCACGAGCGCCTGCGCCAGGCCGCTCGCGTAGCCGCCGGTCGCCACGCCGCCGGCGTCGACTCCCGCCGCCCAGAGGCCGTCGGCGCCGACGACGCGCGCCCCGGTGTCCACCCGGAGGCCGCCGATCGTGTGCGTGACCGCGGCGGCGACGTGGACAGCAAGACCCTCCTCGCGCTCCTCGACCGTGGCGCCCGCGGCCCGCGCAGCCTCGATGCGATCGTTCGTCTCGGCGACGACGTACCAGGCACGCGGCCCGATGAGCTGCGCGAGGTCGTTCTCGTGCCATGCGACGTGCTGCGGCGTGATCTCGCGCCAGTCCTCGGTGAAGACCCGGGCCTCGCGACCGTAGAGCTGGGCGAGCGGGACGAAGTCCCCTTCCCGGATCCGCGCGGGAGGAGCCGGCATCGCGCGGCCGTAGAACTCGTCCATGCCGGCCGTGGCCGTGGCGCCCTGACCGACGGCGAAGTCGAGGCCGTCGCCCACGCTCCACGGGTTCGCGCGAAGGAGGAGCCCGCGCTCGCGGGCAAAGCGTCCCGGGAAGCCGCCGGTCGCCAGCAGGACAGGCGGCTCGGCGTCCTTCGGGAGCGGCGTCTCGAGCTTCACCTCACCCCCCGCCTCCACGAGTAGCTGCGTCAGCGCGCGCGGCTCGTACCGGCGGCCGGTCGTGAGCGGGTTCTCCGTGTCGCGCCAGACTGGTTCCGCGCCGAGCGACTCGAGCCAGGCGAGTCCCTCGTCGAGCCGCTCCCAGATCAGCCGCTGCAGGCTTGCGTCGCCGCCGGGGCACTCCGCCCGGAAGCGCTCCCACTCGAGATGCCGCCAGACGACGCACGAGGAGAGGAGCATCGAGCCGCCGGCACGGGTTCCCTTCTCGAGCACGCGCGGCTCGTGCCCGAGCTGCCTGAGCCGTGCGGCGGCGACGAGCCCCGCCATCCCGGCCCCGGCGACGGTGACCCGCAAAGTCAGGTCAGCGAGAACGTCGGCTTGTGCTCGACGTACTCGATCCGCACGCGCTCCGGGCCCCAGACAAAGACCGCGAGGGTGTTCGCGGCGTCGACGACGTTGTCGATCTCGACGCCGAGGTCACGCGCGGCCGCGACGTGCTCCTCGGCCGAGTCGACGAGCACAGCGAGGTGGTTGAGGAGGGGCTGCTCAGGTGCGCCGGGCTCGCCCGGCTGGAACTCGATCCACGCGCCGCCCACCTCGACGCGCGGGCAACCGGACGCGCCGGGCGCGGCGGCGCGAAAGCCGAGGGAGCCGTACTCCGACGCGGTCGCCTGCGGATCGGCCGACCGGAGGGCAACGTGGTCGAGGTCGTAGTCGAGGTCGGTGTCGGACTCCACGAGACCGAGCGCGACGCCTTCGCCGAGCTCGAAGTACGCCTCGCCCGCGTGCGGCCGGTCGACCTCGAGGTCGTCCGGCAGCTCAGCAAGAGCCCGCTCGACGTCACGCACCCGCAGGGCGACGTGCTCGAGCGCCCCGCGCTGCCGCGGTCCCTCGGCGGCAAAGAGCGTCAGCTTCCCGCGCCGTGCGTCGGCGCCGACGAGCGTGAAGGCGTCCGTCCGGTCGATGACGTGCATCCCGAGATGACCGACGACGAAGTCGGCCACCGCGTCGCGGTCCCCGAGCCAGTAGGCAACGTGGTCGAGCGTCTTCGGGTTCACGACGGGCGCATTCCCCCCGGCGGGCGTGGTTATTCGATCGGCTCGTTGTGGACGTCGTTGTCGTCCGCGTACTTCTGCGTGAGCTCGTTGACGACGTCCATCCCCTTGCCGTAGGCGTAGTTGATCTCGACGAACGCGTTCCACTTGTCCGGCAGCGCATCTTCCGGGAAGATCGCCTCGACGGGACACTCGGGCTCGCACGCGCCGCAGTCGATGCACTCCTCCGGGTCGATGACGAGGATCCGGTCCGCCTGGTGGATGCAGTCGACGGGGCAGACGTCCACGCAGGAGAGGTCTTTGATGTCGATGCACGGCTCGGCGATGATGTACGTCACGCGCCCTACTGTAGATAGCGGTCGCGGCCGGAGGCGCCTCGAACCGTCAGGCCTCAGGAGATCCTGCGAGCTCCGCCACGAGCTCCGCGAGCCGTTCGGCGAGCGCCGACTTCGCGAGCACCTGGTCGAAGCCTGCGGCGTGCGCGGCGCGCAGCCCGGACGTGTCGGTGTGGTTCGTGAAGCCGACGATCGGGATGTCCGGATACGTGTCCGCGACCTCCTCCGGATCGACGCGTGAGACGTCCGCCAGGACGAGATCCGGATCCTCCGTGTGGTCTACCGTGATCAGGCGATGGCCCGGCAAGAGGGCCTCGACCTTCCCTCGAATGAAGAGATCGACCCCACAGAGCAGGATCGTGGCCACGCGGGAAATGTAGAACGGGATGGAGGCTGCGTTCAAGCGCGGGCTCGAGGAGATTCGCGCCGGGAACTACTTCGCGGCGCACGAGGAGCTCGAGGATGCGTGGCGTGCGGCGTCTGCCGAGGAGCGAGACTTCTTCCAGGGTCTCGTCCACGTCGCGGTCGCGTGGTACCAGGCCGGTCGGGGCCGGCCGGTCGCAACGGCGCGACAGCTCGAGAAGGCGGCGCGGCGGCTGGCGGCGTTCGCCCCCGCGCACCGGGGAGTCGACGTCGCAGGACTGCTCGCGCAGGTGGACGCGGCGCAGGCTCGCGTCGCCGAAGGCTCGCTCGACCTCGACCCACCGAACCTGAGGTAGTAACAGTCTGTTACTAGGTTCGGCTTGGCCCGAGGGGACACGGGCTTTGATCGAAGGCTGGGGCCTCGCGGAGCACCTTGTAACAGTCTGTTACGAGGAAAGACACGGCCAGGCCGGCCGCGGCTAGGGCTTCGTCAGGCCGAGGTCGTCCAGCGCGCGGTTGAGCGCGACGTGCAGCCACCAGTCGCGGTGGAAGAAGAGGAGCAGGCCGAGCGCGACGAGCACGACGCCGCTCACGACCTGGATCACCAAGTAGCGGTCGCGCAGCCAGCGGAACGTGCCCATCGCGCGGGCGAAGGCGACGCCCGCGAGGAGAAAGGCGGCCGCCAGACCGAGCGCGTAGGCGGCGAGCAGCACTGCGCCCTTCAGCGCGGTGCCGGTGTTGCTCGCCAGGACGAGAACCGCCGCGAGGACCGTCCCGATGCACGGCGCGGCGCAGACGGCGAACGCACCACCTAGGAGCGCGCCCGAGCCGCGCTTCCGCGCTCCCGCGAGCAGTCCCGGCGCCATGACCCGATCGGGCACCGGCAGCAGGCCCACGAACGCGAGCCCGAGGACGACGAGCACGAAGCCGGCGATCTCGGTCTGCGCGGTCCCCGAGACGACGCTGCCGATCGCCGCCGCACCCGCTCCGAGCGCCACGAAGACGACTGTGAAGCCGAGCACGAACGGGATGCTCGACGCGACGACGCGGCGCGGTGTCCCCGGGCCGCCGAGGTTCCGCGGATCGACGTTCGAGAGCGCCGAGAGATACCCGGGCACGAGGGGCAGCACGCAGGGGGTGATCACGGAGGCGAACCCGGCGACGAAGGAGATGGCGAGCCGCGTGCCCATCAGTCGAAGCGTGCCAGGAGATCGTCGAGGTGGCGCTCGGTCTCCTCGTCGAGCCCGGAGCCGGGCGGCTCCTCCGGCTCGGGCTCGCCGCGACGGCTCCACCGCCAGACGCCGAAGCCGAGCACCAGAGCTCCACCGAGGACCCCGGCGATCGGCAGCCACCAGGCGAGCAGGTCGAAGCCCTTGTGCGACGGCGCCGCGAGGATTCCCTGCCCGTAGTTGGCGACGAGCGCCGCCTCGATCCGCTGCGCCGTCCAGCACGCGTCGATCTTCCGGGAGATGAACAGCTCGATCTGGCGCGCCGCGGCCGAGTCGGACTGGTCGAGCGTCGTGTGGCAGGTCGGGCACATGACCTGACCCTCGAGGTACGTCAGCGAGGTACGCGGATGGGCGCAAGCCGCGGCCGGCCCCGCGAGCGTGAGCGCAGCCGCGACGACGGCGAGGAAGCGGAGGATCACGCCGCCGCCTTCGCGAGAGCGCTGCGGAACTCACCGGAGAACTCGGGACTGGTGATCGGGCCGGCGAGATGCGCGACGATCCGACCCTCCCGGCTCACCACGTACGTCTCGGGCACCTGGCTGACCCCGTACTTGCCCTGGGTGACGTTGCCCGAGCCATCCTGCAGCATCGGGAAGGTCAACGCGTGCGCGCTGACGAAGCGCCGCGCGTCCGAGCTCAGGTCGTGGAAGTCCACCCCGAGGAAGACGACGCCACGCTTGCGGTAGCTCGACCACTCACGCTCGAGCACAGCCGCTTCGCCTTTGCACGGGTTGCACCACGATGCCCAGAAGTTCAGCACGACCGCACGTCCCCGGTAGGAATCCAACGACACCTTGCCGGGCCCGTCGAGCATGCGCAGGGTGAACCCGGGCGCGGCCGAGCCGACGCGCGGCGCGTGGTGCTGGTGCTCGAGCTTCCAGACGAGGAGCGCGAGCAGTCCCGCGACGCATGCGAGCGTGAGCAGCTGGGCGGTGAGCTTGAGCCGGCCCGTCACGATTTCAGCGCAGCGTGGAAGTTACGGTGGAACGTCGTCGAGTACCCCTCGTCGCTTACCGGTCCGAGCACGGGCTCGCCGACGATCCGCCCGGCGCGGTTGATCACGTACGTCACCGGGAGCCCCGGCAGCGCATACGACCCCAGCGCCAGCTTCTCGTCCGGATCGAAGACGATCGGGTACGTGACCCCGTGCGCGTGCAGGAAGCGCCGCGCATCACCGGCCGCATCACCGCTGTCGACCCCGAGCACGACGACGCCGTCGGAGCGGTAGCGCCGCCACACCGACTCGAGGTCGGGAGCTTCGCGCTTGCACGGGCCGCACCAAGAGGCGAAGAAGTTGAGCACGACCGTCTTGCCGCGGAACGATGCGAGCGACGTCGTGCCCTTGCCGTCGAGGCGCCGGAGGGAGAACTCCGGAGCTCGCGACCCCACCTTCGGCGGCGGCGTCTGGTGCGTCAGGTTCCAGACGAGCAGCGTCCCGAGCAGCCCGACCGCAGCCACCGCGAGCGCCTGCACCCCTAGCCTGAGCTCACCCGCCACGACCGGGCTAGGACGGGATGATGAACACCGGCGTCCCGATCAACACGCGGTTGAACAGCCACTCGGCGGACGACACCTGCATCCGGATGCAGCCGTGCGATTCGGAGTGCCCGATCGACCAGGGCTCGTCGGTGCCGTGGATGCCCACGCCCGGTGCGCTCAGCCCCATCCAGCGCGTGCCGAGGGGATTACCGGGTCCCGGCGGGACGGGCTTGAGCCCTCGCGCCCACGCATCCTGGGTCGGCGGGTACCACCACGGGTTCTTCCACTTGACGACGATCTCGAAGTGGCCGAGCGGCGTCGGGTAGATCGCCTGTCCGGTCGCGACGGGGAACACCCGCACGAACCGAACGCCCTGGTAGAGGTAGAGGCGGTTCGAGCCGCGATGGATGACGATGATCGGCTCCGGCTTCGCCGCCGTGGCGGAGATCTTCTTCAGGGGCGCGAGGATCGTCGCCCTGGAGCCGCTGACGATCGCCGCCCGGATCCGCGCGCGCGTCGCGAGTTTCGCGAGGGCGCGACCCGGTCGCGAATGGGTCAGGACCGGACGGGAGCGCCGAAGGGCCACGGCCCCGGCGACCGGTGCGCGATCGGTCTTCGAGGCGAGCGTCTTCACCCACTTGGCCACGAGGTCGTTGTCGAGCGTCGGCGTCAACGGAACGACCGTGCCCGCCGGAGCCGTGAGCGCCGTCGCGATCGCCGAGGAGAGAGCAAGGGAGGTGTGGAAATGGTGCGGCGAGACCGAGACGTTCCGGTGTCCGACGTGGACCACGAGCGGCGCGAAGTACGCCTCCTGTACCGCAGTCGTCGCGTCGGCGGCGGTCATCCCGCCGACGGCGACCGAGCCGATCTGGACGCCTTCCGGGATCACGGTGGGAGGCGGCGTGCCGTCGGCGTGCGCGAGGCTCGCCCCCACGCCGAGGGCGCAGACGACAAGACAGAGGATGAAGCCGGCGCGCTTGGCCACGGGTCGCCTGGATTCTAGCCTTCGGCCGGGACCCCTCCGTTCGTCACGGTGCGGTCGGCAGGAGCTTCTCGTGCGCGGCGTCCCGCGCCGCGTACTCGAGGATCATGCGGTCGGTGACCCACTCGACCGGTGCGTAGTCGTCCGTCCAGGGCCGCGTGCTGGGTGCGGCGGTCCGCGCGTGCCGGGCCAACAGCCTGGTCAGCACCCGAATGCGCGCGGGCGTTCGGGCGACTGCCGCCCGCAGCCGCGCCCGCGAGATCGGGCGGTCGAAGCCGATCACGAGTTGGTTCAGCTTCAGAGCCTGCCACGTGAGCACCTGCGGGAACACCGTCCGCAGCGTCCCGGCGATGTCCCGGGCCAGCTGGTGGTCGCCGGAAGCCGTCGCGACGTTCAGGGCCACGATCCCGCCGGGACGCAGGCGCGAACGAACGAGCCGGAAGAACTGCCGGGTCGCGAGATAGAACGGCACGTACGGCTGGCGGTACGCGTCGACCAGGACGGCGTCGAACCGCGCGTGCGTACGGCCGAGGAACGGGCGGGCGTCGGCCGTGATCACATGCAGCCGCGGGATCCGGTCGAGGCCCATGTACCGCCGCGCCGCTGCCGTCACCGTCGGGTCGAGCTCGACACCGTCGATCCGCGCGGACGGGTAGAAGACGCCGTAGGCCCGCGCCGTCGTCCCGCCTGCGTTGCCGAGGATCGCGACGCTGCGGACCGTGCGGCCCAGCAGCGGCGGGACGGTGAGGAACATGTCCCACTCGTCGCCGGTGAGGACGGTGTGCGGCCGCCACTCCGAGTGCACGGCGATTCCCTCGTTGAGATAGAGGTCGCGCACCGACCCCTTCTGGACGACCTGGACGAACTGGTACGGCGACTCCTTCTCGTACAGGAGACCCGGCACCGGCTTCACGATCCCCGCCGGCACGCTGAGGACCACGGCGAGCGCGACCGGCGCGACGAGCCAGCGGCGGCGCAGGAGCAGTGAGCCGCCGAGCGCGACCACGACGGCGGTGCCGACGAGCGTGCGCTGCGTGCCGAAGAGCTCGATCGCGACGATCGCCGGCACGAAGACGCCGGCGATGCTCCCGATCGTCGAAAGGGCGTACAGCCGTCCCGAGACCGTGCCCGCGTTCGCGACGTCGGACACGGCGAGGCGGATCGCGAACGGCGCAGCCGTGCCGAGGAGGACGACCGGAGGCGCGAAGAGTACGAGCGAGCCGAGGAACGAGCCGACCACGGCTCCGGCGGAGACGTTGTTCAGGCCGCGCACGGTCAGGTCGAGCAGCGGCTGGGCGGCGAAGGGGACGACGGCGACGAGGGCTCCGGCGGCCACGACGAGGCCGCCGAGGACGTTGGGGTGCGGGCACCGGTCGGCGATCCGGCCGCCGAGCCAGTAGCCGATCGAGAGCGCGGCGAGGACGAGCCCGATCACGTTGGCCCAGACGACCGTCGAGGCGCCGAAGTACGGCGCGAGCAGCCGCGACGCGCAGATCTCCGTGGACGTCGAGCCTGCTCCGGCTGCCAGCACGAGCCACTGCAGGCGGCGGGCTGCCACGCCCGTCGCGCCGGCGTACGCAGCCGGCACGACGCCGGTCACGTCTTCCGGATGACGACCACAGCGAGGTCGTCGGAGAGGTCGCCGCCGGCGAACTCGCGTGCGTCCTCCGCGACCGCGGCGGCGAGGGCGCGCGCCGGCAGCTCGCGCTGCTCGGCGAGCAGTGCGTCGAGACGATCGTCGCCGTAGAGCTCCCCGTCCCGGCGGGCCTCGATGACGCCGTCCGTGTAGAGAACGAGCGAGGCGCCGGGCGGCAGCTCCGCGTGGGACTCCGCGTACTCCTGGCCGCTGTCGATCCCGAGCACGAGACCATGCGCCTCGAGCGGCCGGGTCGAGCCGTCGGGCAGGACGATTCGCGGCGACGGGTGACCGGCGCTGGCGCCTGCGACGCTGCCGCTGACGCCGTCGACCACGACATAGCTCATGCTGATGAACTTCCCGGGCCCGATCTCGCTGCAGATCACGTCGTTCGCCGCCGCAAGGAAGTCGGCCGGCTCCGGATGCTCACGCGCCAGCGAGCGGAACACGAACTTCGCCATCGCCATGTCCGCCGTCGCGTCGACGCCGTGGCCCGTCACGTCTCCCAGCACGACGGCGAGCCGGTCGTCGTCCAGCGCTACGAAGTCGTAGACGTCCCCGCCGACCTCCACACGCGCGGACGGCTCGTAGACCTCGCCCACCTCGAGCCCGGTGACCACGGGGCGGGAGCGTGGCAGGAGCGAGCGCTGCATCGTGTCGGCGAACTGCTTCTGCTGCTGGTACAGGCGGGCGTTGTCGATGGCGAGGGCAGCCTGCGTCGCGAGCGCGGTCGCTGCCTCGATCGTCTCGTCCGAAAGCGGGTTGCCGGGGCGGAAGGAGAAGACGCCGAGCGTGGCGACTACCTCGGCCGGCAGCGCAACCGGGACGATCGCACCGGTCCAGCCCTTCTCGAGGAACGGCACGAGCGCCGGCAGGAAGTACCCGCCGCGTACCCGGGTCGACTTGAGCCGGAAGGTGCGCCGGTCGCGGAAGAGGCCCTGCACCTCGCGTTGGCCGAACGGCACCGGCTGGGTCAGGATCGCGGTGACCGGCGCTGCGAACTGCGCATCGCGGACGTGGATTGCCCGCGGCTGGAGCTGTTCGCGCCGCTCGTCCGGCATCCGCACGACTGCCGCATCGAGATCGAGCACCTCAACCACCGTGCGCGCGAGAGCCGCGAGGGTCTCGTCGAGCGAGAGGCTCTGCGCGAAGGAGCGGGACACCTCGTAGAGCGCGCCGAGGCGTCGCGCCGCCGCCCGCTCGGCGGCAAGCGCAGCCTCTCGTTCCTCTCCGAGGCGCGTCGCCTGCTCGTGGAGCTGCGCGTTCTGCACCGCGACGGCGAGCTGCCCGGCGAGCGCCGCGAGCAGTGCCGTCTCGTGCTCCCCGGCGACCGGCCGCCCGTCGGGATAGGCAGCGAGCAGTCCCACGACGTCTCCGCGTGCGACGAGCGGGACGGCGAACGCGGATCCGATCTCGGTCTCGCGTGCCGCGGCCGCTGCCGTGTCGAGCCGCGGGTCGCGGACCACGTCCGGGACCTCGAGCACGGCGCCGTGGCGGGAAGGGCCGAGCGCGACGTCGAGGAGCCGGTCGGCGACGCGCGCGTGCGGACCTGCCAGGCCGCGGCTCGCCGCCTCCTCGAGCTCGCCCTCGCCGCCGCTGCGGAGGTAGACGGCCACCCGGTCGACGCCGAGCAGGCCGGAGACCCGCTCGACGGCAGTCTCGAGCGTGTGCGAGACGGAGAGCTCCGCCGTCGCCTGCACGATCACCTCGAGCAGCGCCCGGGTCCGCTCGAGCTCCATGGCCAGATCCCGTGCGCGCTCGCCGGTGCGGAGCGCGTCGGCCGCGCGGACGCCGAAGGTCGCGAGTCGCGTGAGCTGCTCGGCATCCGGCTCCTCGCCTGCAAGGTGGAAGAGCTGGAGGACGCCGAGTGCCGGCCTGCCGAGCGCCAGCGTCGTCGAGACCCCGCGATCCGCGGCGGGCCCGGTGGCGTGGGTGAGAACCGGTCCCGGCTCGGTGAGCGTGCGCTCGGCGACCTCGCGCGCGGCGGCGAGATCCGCGTCGGCCTCGACACCCCACGAGGCACCCTGATCGAGGCCGGCTTCACCGCTCTTCCAGAGGATCGCGGCCGAGGCGCCGGCGACGCCGGCGGCCAGCCGGACCACCTCGGTCGCGGCGTCCCGTTCGTGCAGCGCCGCGGCGAGAGCCTCACCGGCCAGCTCGAGCGCCGGGCGCGCAAGCGAGGCCGCGTCCCGGTCGGCCGCGAAGGCGCGGAGGATGAGAGCCGCCTGCGCCGCGCACAGCTCCGCGGCGAGTCGCTGCTCCGCGCCGAACGGCTCACCGGAGCGGAAGAGCTCGACCGAGACCGCGTAGCCGTCGGCTCGGGCCGGTACGAGCAGAACGTGGCCGGCGCCGGTCCGGTCCGCAACCCGGCGAACCGCAGGGGGAAGCTGGGCCAGCTCGCCGACCGGCGCGTCGGGGAGCTCCGCCGCCGGCAGAACCGTTCCCTCCAGCTCGGCCGCGAGCGCCTGAGGAGCCGCGATCGCGACGGCCTCGAGCCGCTCGCGGCCACCGTCGGGAGCGCGCACGAGCGCGATCTCGGCGCCGGTTACGGCTCGCGCCGCCTGTGCCAGCGTCCGCAGCGCGTCGGATCGGCTCGCCGAGCCAGCCGCGGCTGCGACCGCTCGCACGAGGGCCGCGAGCGACGGAGCCGAGATGCGGACTTCGGGCGGACCGGCATCGAGCAGGCTGCTCACGGTCCGGAAAGTATTCCGGCCGGAAGGCGCCGGCGACGGGACGGGCCGGATCTAGCCGACGAGACCCGCTCGCAGCTCGAGGCTCTCCCAGACCGTCCCGCCGCACATCGGGCACGGAGGCAGAGCGCGGTGGACGACCGCTCCGTACCCGCATTCGGGGCAGCGGAAGTCGCCGGACACCTCCGTCCCGGCGGAGACGAAGCTGGCAAAACCGGACTCGTCGAGAACCATGGACGCCGCGGGAACGGACGTCGCCGCGTGCTCGTCGATCTGAACCCCCACCTGCTCCACCGCCTCTTCGTCCTCGGAGAGAGCGCGCCGAGCGCGCGCCGGTGCGAGTTTGTGCCCATACTGCGCCTGTGCAAACTCCGGAGCCAGCCCGCCCGTTCCGGATGCGGCCGGAGCGCAGGCCGCCCCGGCCCGAACGGACGGCGCCACTCGTAGGGAGCTGGGGCGTTCGCGTCGCCTGGGTCTCGGCGCTCGTCCTCGCCGTCTCCACGTTCACGGACTGGTATGCGGGGACGCTGCCGAACGGGCTGACGCTGTCGGTCACCGGCTGGCACTCCGGCGCGCTCGGCAAGCTCGTCTTCTTCGTCGGGCTCGCCACCCTGATCCTCGAAGCATCGCGGGAGGCGGGGATCCTGCTGCCGGCCGCGGTGCCGGATCGGCTGCTGCTGATCGCGCTCGGTGCGCTCGCCGTCATCTTCGTCCTCATCCGCCTGATCTCGGTCCCGGACACGTATTTCGTCTCGACGGCGCGCGGAATCGGCCTCTACATCAGCCTGTTCGCGGCACTGGGATTGCTCGGTGCAGGCCTGCTCCGGACAGCGGAAGATCTGCCCTAGACGCCCGAACCAAGAAGCGCAAAGGGCCGGACAAGCAGGAACTGCACGGAGCGGGCCGGGAACCGCGCTTCCCGGCCCGCGGAGTTCCTTCTCTACCCCGTGGAAACGCGAAGCGTTTCCACGGGACCCCCTAGACGGGGGCGATGGCCTTTGCCTGCTCGACGAGCTCTTCGAGGTCGAACGGCTTGCCGACGAAGCCGCGGGCGCCGCTCGATGCCGCCTGCCGCCTCGCCTCCTCGTCGACCTGGCCGCTGAACATGAGGACGGGAATCGCGCCAGCGCCGTGCCGCTCCTGGATCCGCCGCAGCATCTCCCAGCCGTCGACGTGCGGCATCATGACGTCGAGCAGCACGAGCTCGGGCTTGCGGTTCTCGATCGCGGCGAGCCCCTCGTCCGCGCTCGCCGCTTCCTGCACCTCGTAGCCCTCGCGCTCGAGCTCGACGCGGACGAGCTCGCGCATCCGTTCGTCGTCGTCGACGAGGAGGACGGCGGGACCGGCTTGCTGGCGGCCCGGGCCGGAGCGCGCGAGGAATGCCTCGAGGTCGCCGCGACGGAAGCGCCGGTGGCCGCCGGGGGTGTAGAACGCAGGCACCCGTCCCTGATCCGACCACTTGCGGATCGTGCTCTGGGCGACTCCGAGGAAGCGCGCAGCCTGCCCGAGGGTCAACCACTCGGGGTCGCGACGCCCGCCGTCCTCTCCGTAGCCCATTGCTCGTAATTTTGTCCAAATCTCCTACTTGTTACACCTGGATGTGGGTCTACACCCACATCCTCATGGTTCGTAATCGGTAGCTCCGCGCTGGTACGCGTCGAAAGCGGCAGCGAGAACGATCGTGAGGTCGCGCGGCCAGCCGGGTGCCGGGGCACGTTCCTCGAGCACCTCGCGCGCCCAGCGTTCGGACTCGCCGTACGCGGCGACGAGCTCCCGCAGGCTGTACGTCTGGCCGATCCGCTTGCGCAGCTCGTCGAGCACGAGGTCGAGCAGCTCGAGCAGCCGCCGGTACCGGGGCCCGTCCTCGCGGGCCGCCTCGAGCCGCCGGCTTCCCTCCTCCCACTCCTGCCGTACGACGTCGACGCTCACAGGAGCCGGCTCACTGGGAGCAACACCGCTCCGGCCAGCGCGGCTCGACCTCGGCGAGGATCCGTTCGCCGAGCTCGTAGCCCGGTCGGGCGAGCGCGAAGGCGACGTGCGCATGGAGGCACTTGAGGCTGCCGCGTCGGCGCGAGCCGCCGACCCCGTACTCGAGGGACGCGCCGCCGTCGCTGCCGGTCTCGCCGCCGGCGAGCTCCTTCCGCAGCCGCCGCTGCTCCTCGTCGGCGGCGGCGAGGCTCGCGACGAGCGACGGCTCGGCGCGCGCGGCGTCGCTCCAGCGCTCGACGCCTCCGGCCGCCTCGAGCCGCGAAACGGCCGCGACGAGATGGCGGCAGGTGAGGTAGTACGTCGTCGGGAACGGCTCGCCGTCCGAGCCGTACGGGCTCTGCTCGGTCACGGCCGGCGCGCCGAACGGACAGCGAACCGCTACGCGGCGGAGCGTCCGCGGCTCCCGCCCGAGCTGGCGCGCGACTGCGGCCCGATCAGCGTCGGTGACCACGAGAGGCAGCATGATGCCTGCGCCGCCACTGCGGGATGTCCTTGACGATGAAGAGGTGCTCGCCGGGGCGGATGTAGCCGAGGTTCCGCGCCTCGCGTGCGATCACCGCGGGTGACGAGGCCCGCCGGAGGCGTCTCTCGAGCGTGTCCTGCTCCTTCCGGAGCTGCCGCACTGCCGCGACCCGGACCGCGCGCTGGGAGCGAGCGTCGACGTAGTCGTGCAGCGGCCGGTAGTAGAGGAGCCCGACGAGCAGGAGCGCGCCGACCGCGAGCCAGCGGCGGGCGTGCTGGACGCGCCGGGGACGCTTCTTCCTCGCAGCCATCCAGCCCGAGTTCTGCGGCGCTGCCCGCGGTCCTGCGGTTACTGGACTACGTCGACCTTGATGACGTTGGTCGTGCCGGGGATGTTGACGGCCGTTCCCGCGGTGATCACGACGCGGTCGCCGCTCTCGACGATGCCGGCGTCGCGCGCCGCCTCGACCGCGAGCCGCCACAGATCCTCGACGTCGCCGGTCTCGGAGATCATCACCGGTGTCACGCCCCACTCGAGCGCGAGCTGGCGCATCGCCCAGTCGACGTGCGTCAGCGCGACGATCGGCCGCCGCGGACGCAGCCGCGCGACCGCGTTCGCCGTCCGCCCGGTGAAGGTCGGGACGAGGATCGCCTTGGCCTGCAAGGCCTCGGCGAGGTCGCACGCCGCGTTCGACATCGCCTGGCCGATCGTCGGGTCCTCGTGCGCCTCCGGCAGCTCGTGCCGGTAGTCGAGGCTCGGCTCGACCGCCCGCGCGATCCGGTCCATGTAGGCGACCGCCTCGACCGGGTACTCGCCCACCGCGGTCTCGCCCGAGAGCATCACGGCGGAGGTGCCGTCGAGGATCGCGTTCGCGACGTCGCTCGCCTCGGCTCGCGTCGGCTCGGGCGAGTGCACCATTGTCTCGAGCATCTGCGTCGCGGTGATCACGGGCTTCCCGCGTTCGAGGGACTTGTGGATGATCCGTTTCTGGACGAGCGGCACGAGCGCAGGCCCGATCTCCACGCCGAGATCGCCCCGCGCGACCATCACGGCATCCGTCTCGGCGAGCACGTCGTCGAGGACGTCGATCGCCTCCGACTTCTCGATCTTCGCGATCACGTGCGCGTGCGAGCCGGCCTGCTCGAGCAGCGCGCGCAGGTCGCGCACGTCCGCGGGCGAGCGGATGAAGGAGAGCGCGACGAAGTCCACTCCCGTCGAGACCGCCCACTCGAGATCGGCGACGTCCTTGCGGGTGAGCGACGGGATCGGCACCGGCACGCCGGGGAGGTTGACGCCCTTGTGCGAGCTCACGAGCCCGCCGACGACGACTGCGCACGTCGCGCGGCCGCCCTCGACGTCGTCGACGCGAAGCCGGACGAGCCCGTCATCGATCAGCACCTCGTGGCCCGGCTCGAGGACGTCCCCGATCACCGCGGGCGCGATCGGGAGCTCGCCGTCCTTCGCCGCCTCCTCGGCGCAGACGCTGACGTGGTCGCCGGTGTGGAGGACGACCGGCTCGGCCAGCTCGCCGATGCGGAGCTTCGGCCCCTGCAGGTCTCCGATGAGCGCAACCGGGCGGCCGACCTCGGCCGCGATCTCCCGTACGAGCCACGCGCGCGCGGAGTGCTCGTCATGGGTCCCGTGCGACAGGTTGAAGCGAACGGCGTCGACGCCGGCGCCGATGAGTGCGCGCAGGCGCTCGCGCGAGTCGGACGCCGGTCCGAGCGTCGCCACGATCTTGGTCTTGCGCTCGCCGACCACGGCGATCTCAGCGTAGCTATCGCTTCGTACGAGGGAAGGCACCCCAGCTGGGGTAGGTCGCCCTGTCGCCGAGCTCCTCCTCGATCCGCAGGAGCTGGTTGTACTTCGCCACGCGGTCGCTCCTCGCGGGCGCGCCGGTCTTGATCTGTCCCGTGCCGAGCGCCACCGCGAGATCGGCGATCGTCGCGTCCTCCGTCTCGCCGGAGCGGTGGGACATGACGGCCGTGTATCCGTTCGCCTGGGCGAGCCGGACGGCCTCGATCGTCTCGGTCAGCGTCCCGATCTGGTTGACCTTGATCAGGATCGAGCTGGCGATCCCGCGGTCGATGCCCTCCTGCAGCCGGGCCGTGTTCGTGACGAAGAGGTCGTCGCCGACCAGCTGGACGCGATCGCCCAACTGCTGGGTCAGGGCGAGCCAGGAGTCCCAGTCGTCCTCCGCCGCGCCGTCCTCGATCGAGACGACGGGATAGCGGTCGACGATCTCCGCCCAGAACTCCGGCATCTCGGCGCTCGTCTTCTCGCGGCCTTCGAAGCGATAGACGCCGTCCGAGAAGACTTCGCTCGTGGCCGGGTCGAGAGCGATCACGACGCGGTCGCGGTGACCGGCGCGCTCGGCCGCCTCGAGGATCAGCTCGATTGCCTGCTCGCTCGACTCGAGATTCGGTGCGAAGCCGCCCTCGTCCCCGACGAGCGTCGAGAGGCCGCGCTCGGTGAGCAGCTTCTTCAGCCCCTGGTAGACCTCGGCGCCGATCCGCAGCGCCCCGGCGAAGCTCTCGGCTCCCGCGGGCACGAGCATGAATTCCTGGAGATCGATCGAGTTGTCGGCGTGGACGCCGCCGTTGATCACGTTCAGCATCGGCACGGGCAACGTCGTCGCGTCGTCGCCGCCGAGATGCCGGAAGAGCGAGACGCCGGAGGCGGCCGCTGCCGCCTTCGCGGTGGCGAGCGACACGCCGAGAACGGCGTTCGCGCCGAGCCGGCCCTTGCTCGGGGTTCCGTCGAGCTCGATCAGCGCGCGGTCGAGCCCTTCCTGGTCCATCACATCCCGTCCGCGGACGGCGTCGGCGATCTCGCCGTTGACGTTGGCCACAGCGGTGGAGACTCCCTTGCCACCCCATTCGCCGACGCCGTCCCGCAGCTCGACCGCTTCGTGTACCCCCGTCGACGCGCCCGACGGCACTATCGCCCGCCCGAGCTCGCCGGCGCGGACCTCGACCTCGACCGTGGGGTTCCCGCGGGAGTCGAGGACCTGGCGTGCGTGAACCTCGGTGATCGGGGTCACGCGGTGTGCTCCTTCGCGCGGTCGAACCACTCGTCCTGCCGCTCGAGCGACAGCTCGCTCCAGTTCTCGCCCGTCTCGGCTGCGAGCGCCTCCGCCACCTCGACCCGCCGACGAAACCGCTTCGCGGCCCGCCGCAGCTCGAGCTCGGGGTCGACCTCGAGCCTGCGCGCGACGTTGACCGCGGCGAAGAGCACGTCACCGAGCTCGTCGCCGGACGGCTCCTCCTCCAGCTCGCGGAGCTCGTCGGCGAGATCGGCCATGGCTCCGGCCAGATCCGGATACTCGAAGCCGACCGCCTTGGCCCGCTGCTGGATCTTGCGCGCGTAGAGCAGCCCGGGGAGCGCGTCCGCGACGTCGTGGAAGATGCCTTCGCGCCCCTCCTGCTCGCGCTTGATCCGCTCCCAGTTCGAGCGAACGCGGTCGGCGGTTCGCGCCTCGACGTCGCCGAACACATGAGGATGCCGGCGCACGAGCTTCTCGTGCACGCCGCGCGCCACCTGCGCCAGATCGCCGGCGCCCCGCTCCTCGAGCAGGAGCGCGAGGAAGTAGACCTGGAACAGGAGATCGCCGAGCTCGTCGAGCAGCTTCTCGTCGTCGCCGGCGAGCGCCGCGTCCGCGACCTCGTACGACTCCTCGACCGTGTGCGGGACGATGGTCGCAGCCGTCTGCTCCCGGTCCCACGGGCACTCGCGGCGCAGGCGCTCGGTCAGCTGCTGCAGCTCGAGGAGGGCCCTGTCGAGGCCCTCCATCTCAGCCGGTCGTCGTCGGCGTCGAGACCGTCGGGGTGGTCGTCGTCGCCGGCGCGTACCCCGTCTGGTAGCTCACCTTGCCTTCGTAGTCCTTTGCCAGCTGGGCCTGCCACGTTGACCAGGCCGTGTCCTTCTGCTGCTGGGCGAGGTTCGTCTCGATCTGCGACTCGACCTGCTTGAAGCTCTGCGTCTGGGCTGGCTTGACCGGGCCGAGCGGCTGGATGACGTGCCACCCGTACACGGTGTGAACCGGCTGCGAGATCTCCTTCGTCTTGAGCGAGAACGCGGCCTTGTCGAAGGGCGGGACGGTGTTGATGCACGCTCCGCTCGAGCCGCCGTGGGCCACGCAGAGCTTGCCGCCCTGCTTCCCGGAGGGATCCTTCGAGTACTTCTTCGCCAGGCTCGCGAAGCTCGCGCCGTTCTTCAGCTTCGTCTCGAGCTTGTTGGCGAGGCTCTTGCTCTTGACGAGGATGTGGCGCACCTCGCGCGTCTCCGGCGTCGTGAAGGTCGCCTTGTTCTGCTGGTAGTAGCGCAGCGCGACCGCCTGTGTGACCTTGACCTTCGAGGTCACCTTCGCCTTGACCTTCTCGCCGAGCAGCGTCGGCCGGAGGTTGTACTGCTCGAGCTCCGCAAGCGTTACGCCGGCCTTCTTCAGCGCGTCCTCGAGCTTCTTCTCGCTGTTGCCGTAGTACGTCTTCCGGATCAGGGCCAGACGGTCGCCGACGTCCTTCTGCGTCACCGTCACTCCCAGGTCGTCGGCCTTCTGCTGGAGCTCCTCCTCCCGCACGAGGAACGTCACGACCTGGTCGCGCAGTGCCGTGTACTGAGGAGTGCCGACCTTCGGTGCAGCCTGTCCCCGCGCCTTGTCGCCCGCGAAGACGTAATTCATCAGCCCGTTGAACTCGGACTTCGTAATCGACGTGGAGCCGACCTTCGCGATGGAGTCCGCAGGGACGGAGCCCGAGCCGCCTCCGCCGCAGCCGGCGGCGAGAACCGCGATGAGCACGAGCGGCAGGAGCAGGAAAGTCAGGCGAGTCTTCATGTCCATCCAGTGAGGTCGGTGTCGCGGGAGCGCCGGAAGGGCGAAAGCGGTCTCAGGCCGCCCGGCGCGCGTCCAAGATAGCATCGACAAGCCCGACCGCCTGGGCAATCTGCTCCTGCCCGCGCATGCTTACCTCCTGCTTAGCCGAGACGTAGACGGCGGTCTTCGCCCGGTCGCGGAGCTCTCTTAGCTCGCCGGAGCCGAGCACGAGTCGTCCGACCGTCGCCTTCCCCGCCTGGAAGACGAGATAGTCCGCGCCGAGCAGGGCCACCTTGATCTTCGCCTCCTGGATCTGAAAAAGGTTCTCGACCGGCTCGGGAAGCGGCCCGTAGCGATCCTCGAGCGCCGCCTGCAGCTCGCGCAGCTCGTCCTCCGTCTCGGCCAGCGCAAGCCGGCGGTGGACGTCGATCCGCAACGCCTCGGAGTCGACGTACGCCGCCGGGACGTACGCGTCCACGCGCGCGTCCACGCGAACCGGCCGGACCGCGACCCGCTTCTGGCCCTGCAGCTCGGCGACGGCCTCGTTCAGCAGCTCGACGTAGAGCTCGAAGCCGACGGCAGCGACGTGTCCGCTCTGCTCGGCGCCGAGCAGCTCTCCCGCGCCGCGGATCTCGAGGTCGCGCATCGCGATGGCGAAACCGGCGCCGAGCTCGGTGTGGTCGGCGAGCGTCGCCAGCCGCGCCCTCGCCTCCGGCGTCAGCTCGCGCGCGTCGGGATAGAAGAGGTAAGCGAACGAGGTCGCGTCGGAGCGGCCGACGCGGCCGCGGATCTGGTAGAGCTGGGCGAGGCCGAGGGTATCCGCGCGCTCGACGACGAGCGTGTTCGCCTGCGGGATGTCGATCCCGGACTCGATGATCGTCGTCGACACGAGGACGTCCGCGTCACCCCGCAGGAACGCGTGCATCCGCTCCTCGAGCTCCTTCTCCCGCATCTGCCCGTGCGCGACGAGGAAGCGCAGACCCGGGCACAGCTGCTGCAGCTGCGCCGCTCGCTCCTCGATCGTCTCGACGCGGTTGTGGAGGAAGAACGCCTGCCCCTCGCGCTCCGCCTCGCGCTCGAGTGCGAGCTTCACGAGCTCCTCGACGTACTCGCCGACGGTCGTGCGGATCGGCCGACGCCCTTCCGGCGGCGTCTCGATGATCGAGATGTCGCGCATGCCCGCGAGGGAGAGATGCAATGTGCGCGGGATCGGAGTCGCACTCAGCGTCAGCACATCGACCTCGAGCCGCAGCGACTTCAACAGCTCCTTCTGCGCGACGCCGAAGCGCTGCTCCTCGTCGAGGATCACGAGCCCGAGCTCCTTCGGGATCACGTCGCGGCTGAGGACGCGGTGCGTCCCGATCAGGACGTCGACCTTGCCCGCGCTGAAGTCCGCGAGGATGCGCTTCGTCTCCTTCGGCGGGACGAAGCGCGAGACCATCTCGACCTGCACGGGGAAGTCGCGGAAGCGCTCGCGGAACGTGTTGTAGTGCTGCTCGGCCAGGATCGTCGTCGGCGCGAGGAGCAGCACCTGCCGTCCGTTCACGACGACGGCGAACGCCGCCCTGACCGCGACCTCCGTCTTGCCGAAGCCGACGTCCCCGCAGACGAGCCGGTCCATCGGCCGCGGCGTCTCGAGGTCCTCCTTCACCGCCTCGATTGCTCCCTCCTGGTCGGGCGTCTCGCGGTAGGGGAAGCTCGCCTCGAGCCGCGGCAGCCATTCGTGCGAGAGGTCGTAGGCGACTCCCTCGCGCGTCTGCCGCTGCGCGTAGAGCTGGATGAGGTCGCCGGCGAGGTCGCGGACGGACTCGCGGGCGCGTGACTTGAGCGTCTGCCATGCCTTGCCGCCGAGCTTCGAGAGCGCCGGCGCCGAGCCGTCGGCGCCGACGTAGCGCGAGACTTTCCCGAGCTGCTCGTGCGGCACGTACAGCCTGTCCTCGCCGCGAAAGGCGAGCTGGAGGTAGTCGCGCGTGACGCCGGCGACGGTCTTCGTCTCGAAGCCCAGCAGTCGGCCGACGCCGTGATCCTCGTGGACGACGTAGTCGCCGGTGCGGAGGTCGGCGAAGGACTGCAGCGCGCGGCCGCCCAGCCGGCGCTCGCGCGGCGCGCGGCGCCGGAAGACCTGGTGGTCGGGCAGGAGGACGAGCCCGAGCTCGCGCCAGACGAAGCCACGCCGGGCCGGCGCCACGGCGAATAGGAGCTCCGGCTCCTCCGGCAGCTCCTCACCCGGATCCAGCACCCGCGCTTCGATCCGGCGCAGGAGGTTCTGCGTCCGCAGCGCCTCGCCACGGTGCGGGAACGCCACGACGACGCGCTGGCCCGAGCGGAGCAGGGCGGCAAGCTCGCTCTCCGCCTCGGCGAGTCCGCGGGCCGCGATCGCGGGCCGCTGCGCCTCGAACGCGAACGGCTGCGCCTGCGGGAACGGGTCGAGCTCCGTCGCGCCGGCCAGGCTCGGCGGGCTCACGACGCCGTCCTCCTCCCAGACCCGGCGGACGTCATCCGGCTGGAAGACGAGGTCGGGCGGCCGGTCCAGCGACGCCACGAGGTCGTCCGGCACAGGCGGCGCCGGGGCGTCCTCGCCTTCTTCCGCAAGTAACAGACTGTTACTAAGGTCGACAGTGTCCGCTCGGCGCTCGGCCGCGGGGTACAGCGTCGCTTCCGACACCGGGTGGAGCGCGCGCTGCGTGAAGGGCGAGAAGGCGCGCACCGACTCGATCTCGTCGCCGAAGAACTCGACCCGCAGCGGCTCGCGACCGGTCGTCGGGAAGACGTCGACGATGCCGCCGCGCACGGCGAACTGGCCACGGTCGTCGACGCGCTCCACCCGCTCGTAGCCGGCGAGGGCGAGCGACTCGCCCAGGCCCTCGACACCCGGCTCGAGCCCGGAGCTCACCCCCACCGGCTCGGGCCGCGCCGCCGCCGGCGGGAGCCCTTCGGCAAGGGCTCTCGCCGAGGCGCAGACGAGCCCGCCGTGCTCGAGCACGTGGAGTGCGCGGGCACGCTCGCCGACGAGGTGCGGCGCGGGAGCGAGCCCCGACTCCCAGGCGACCCCGCGGCTCGGGAGCAGCCCGACGGCGTCGTCGCCGAGGAACCAGGCCGCACCCTCGGCGGCGTCGCGCGCGTCCGCGTCCTCCGGCAGGAGCACGACGAGACCGCCCATCCGCGCGTGCAGTGAGGCGAGCAGGAGCGGCAGAGCCGCTTCCGAGACGCGGGCTCGCGTCGGCAGCGCACGGGCTTCCATTGCGGAGCCGAGCTCCGCGAGGCGCTCATGCTCGACGAGCTCCCGAACGAATGCGTGGAGTACGGGACGGTCCATGACGAAGGGCGGAACCGGCGGGTTCCGCGGAGGACGATGGTACTCCCGGCAGAAGCGGCGTAGGCTGCAGAGGATGCGGGGGGTCGGACGTTTCGGGCCGCTGACGGAGCGCCCTTTCCGGCTGCTCTGGCTCGGCCGGACCGGCTCGGCAGTCGGCGACTCACTGATCCCGGTCGCCCTCATCTGGGCCGTCGCCCACGACCTCCACGGCGGCTTCACCGCCGTGGGGGTGGTCCTCGCCTGTTACACGCTCGGAGGCGCGTCCATCACGCTCGCGGGCGGCGTGTGGGCGGACCGCCTGCCGCGGCGAGCGGTGATGATCTCCGCCGACCTCGTCCGCCTCGCGACCCAGAGCGCGACGGCGGTGCTCCTGTTCGGAGGGGTCGCGCACGTCTGGGAGCTGGCGGTTCTCCAGGGGCTGACGGGAGCCGGAGGCGGCTTCTTCAACCCGGCCTCGACGGCGCTCGTCCCCCAGACGGTCAGTGCAGACCGCCTCCAGCAGGCGAACGCGCTGCTGTCGCTCTCCCGGAGCACGACGAGCGTTTTCGGCCCCGGTGTCTCCGGCGCGATCGTCGCGGTCGCCGGTCCCGGCTGGGTGTTCTCGATCGACGCCGCGAGCTTCCTCGTCAGCGCGGTCTTCGTCGCGGCGATCCGCGTCGGCCCGCACGTGAAGCCGGCCGCGCAGCGCTTCTGGCGCGATCTCGGCGACGGCTGGCGGGAGGTGCGCCGGCATCGCTGGCTGACCGCCGGCTTCCTCGGCTACGCCGTCGGCAACTTCGGGGTCGGCGTGTACATCGTCGTCGGGTCGCTCGTCGCCATTCACCAGCTGGGGGGCGCTCCGGCCTGGGGCCTGATCGTCGGCTCCGCATCGCTCGGCGGGGTGCTCGGCGGCTTCGTCGCGTACCGGATCCGCCCGAGCCATCCGGTGGCCATGGCCTTCGCGATCTGGACGCTGTGCGCCCTGCCGCCCTTCGCCCTCGTCCGCCCCTTCCCGCTGCCCGCGGTCATGGCAGCCGCCCTGGTCTTCGGCGGCTCGATCCTCGTGGGCAACACGCTCTTCGAGACCGCCATGCAGCAGGAGGTCGAGCCTGGCCGGCTCGCCCGGGTGGCCTCGATCGACCTGCTGCTCTCGCTCTGTCTCATGCCTGCCGGCCAGGCCCTCGCCGGGCCGATCTCGACGGCGGTCGGGGTGCACTCGACGCTCGTCCTCGCCGGGACGCTCATGTGCGTGCCGAACTTCCTCGTGCTCGTGTTCGTGCGTGAGGTGCGGAGCGTGCGACGCCGGGACGAGCCGGCGCCGGCGCTGTCAGCTCTCTAGCGCCGGCTCGCCCTCGCGACGCCGCTCGTCTCCGATGAAGAGCGCCCGCCGCGTCCAGTGCGGCAGCCACCAGTTCGCCCGGCCGAGCAGCCGCATCAGCGCGGGCACGAGCAGGGCGCGGATCACCGTCGCGTCGAAGATGATCCCGGCGGCCAGGCCGATCGCGAACTCCTTGATCTCGAAGCCCGGGCTCGACGAGAGCACGAGGAACGCGAACATGAGGATCAGCGCAGCGCTCGTGACGAGCTTCCCGGTACGCGCGAGACCGAGCTCGATCGCGCCCTCCGTGGATCCCGTCTCGTCGTACGCCTCGCGCATCCGTGTGAGCATGAAGACCTCGTAGTCCATCGAGAGGCCGAAGAGGAAGGCAAAGATCATCAGCGGGATCCAGGCGGTGATCGCCTGCGTCGCCGTGATGTTCCAGAGCGACGAGCCGTGGCCCATCTGGAAGATGAAGACGACGATCCCGAACGCCGCTCCGAGCGAGACGAGGTTGAGGATGGCCGCCTTGATGGGCAGCACGATCGAGCGGAAGGCGCGCGTGAGCAGGACGAGCGTCAGCACGAGCACGAACGCGAGCACGTAGGGGAAGTTCCCGTAAACGGCATGCACGAAGTCGCGGTCCACCGCCGGGACGCCGCCCAGCGTCGCGTCCGTTCCCGGCAGGACGTTGTTGACGCGGTCGATCACGCCCTGGATACCGGGCGCAGCGCCGTCGATGCCGGGGAACGCCTCTACGAGCGTGTCCTGCCCGCGATGCCAGCCGGAGCCGGGCGGCACCGTCGCGCCGACGATCCCGTCCACGGTGCGCTCCTTCGCCGCGACCACCTCGGCGTTGCCGCCGTTCTCGACGAGCGTCACGAACGGCTTCATCACGCCGGGGGAGATGCCGGCGTCGGCGAGCATCGTCCGCCCCGCGATGGCCGTGCCCGTGCCCGGGAAGTTCTTCAGCTGCGACTCGTTCGGGTTCAGCTGGACGCCGAGGACCACGAGGACCGCCACGATCGCTGCGCCGGTGGTCGCGATCGCCCACGGGCGCCGCAGGACGAAGCGCGCCCAGCGCCCCCAGGCCCCGTCCTCCGGATGGCCCCGGTCGACGAACCGCTTCGGCAGCAGACGGACGCTATTGATCCGCTCCCCGAGCGCCGCGAGGATCGCCGGCATCAGCGTGATCGCCGCGAGCACCGAGACGGCCGGGATCAGCATCCCGCCGATCCCGATCGAGCGGATGAAGGGCAGCGGCAGGATGATCATCGACAGGAGCCCCACGGCGACCGTGGATCCCGAGACGATCACCGAGCGGCCGGCGTGGGTCATCGTCTCGACGAGCGCCGTCTCGACGTCCTCCCCTTCGCGGAGCTCGTCGCGGAAGCGGAAGATCATCAACAGCGCGTAGTCGATCGCGACGCCGAGGCCCACGAGCGCGATCAGGAACTCGACGATTATCGAGACGTTCGTGATGTACGTGAGCGCCCACACCAGCGTGAAGGTGTTGAGGATCGCCGCGGCCGCCACCGCGACCGGCACGAGGATCGCCGGCAGCGTGCCGAAGACGAAGAGGAGGATGACGATCGCGCCGAGGCCGCCGATCATCGCTTCGAGGAGGACGCTGCTCCCGCCACCGCCGTGCGAGCTCGCCTCCTCGAGCGGGTCGTGCCCGGTCACCTCGACCTGGATCCCTGAGGGCAACCCCCGCGCGGCGGCCGCCCGCACATCCGCGGCCTTGCTCGTCGAGCTGAACGTCGACGTCCCCGCGGGGTAGACCTCTTCGAAGGTCGTGTGCCGGTCCTTCGAGACGTACATGAGATCGTGCGTGGAGAAGTACGAGCTCGTCCGCGCGCCCGGCAGCACCGCGGCGGCGCGCCTCATCGCCGACTCGATCGCCCCGCTCTTCGTCGCATCGCCCGCCGTGTGGAACACGACGACGTCGGGCGGGCGCACGCCCGTGCCGAACGTCTTGAGGGTCCGCTGGTTCGCCTCGTAGGCCGACTTCCCCGGGATCGAGAAGCTCTGGTACCAGCGCTTCGAGACCTGCCCGGCGGCGAAAGCGCCGAAGAGCGTGAGGACGATCCAGGCGCCGATGACCTTCCAGCGATGACGAGCAACAACGTGTGCGAGACGAGCCAGCATCCCTCTCCTCCGATAGCGGTAACGCGCAATCTTACAGACTCGGTAACTTTGCTGCAACTGTAAGAAATGCTACGATCTCGTTAATGGGCCTACGCGAGACGAAGAAGCTCCAGACGCGCCAGGCGATCGCAGCCGCCGGAATGCGCCTCTTCGTCAAGCGCGGCTTCGATCACGTTACCGTCGGCGACATCGCGGACGAGGCGGGCGTCTCGGAGAAGACGGTCTTCAACTACTTCCCGACGAAGGAGGACGTCTTCTTCGACGAGGTGCCCGAGCGTCTCGAGGCACTCGCCGACGCGGTGCGTCAGCGCGAGCCGACGCAGACTCTCGTGGGCGCGATGCACACCCTCCACGACTCGCAGTGCAGCCGCCTCGCCAGCCCGGGCTTTGCGCATTTCGCGCGCGTGATCGAGGAGTCTCCGGCCTTGCAGGCCAAGGAGGTGGAGGTCATGGCGCAGTTCAGCGGCGTGCTCGCGGCGACGATCCAGGAGGAGCTCGCTCTCCATCCGGCCGATGCCCAGATCGCGGCGAACCTGCTGATGAGCGTGCACTGGCAGTTCTTCCGCAACGCCCGCACGCATGCCCTCGCGGGGCGAAGCGGCCCGAGCGCGGTGCGGCGGCTGCGCCAGGACCTCGAGCGCGCGTATCGCTTGCTCGAGCACGGGCTGGGCGCCCTCGACGGGGCGCCGGCTATCGCCGGTTGACCCGGACCTGCGCGCGCTCGACGCCCTCCGCGTCGAGCGTCTCGACGGCGTCCGCCGCCCGTGCGACGAGCGCCTCGGCATCCTCGTGCGGCTCGAAGTTCGCCAGCACCCAGTCCGCGAGCGGACGCGGATCGCCACGCTCCGGCCGGCCGACGCCGACGCGGAGCCGTAGGAACTCCTGCGTCTTCAGATGCTGCGCGACCGACCGCAGGCCGTTGTGCCCCGCGAGGCCGCCGCCGAGCCGAAGCTGGAGCCGGCCGAGCTCGAGGTCGCTGTCGTCGTGGACGACGAGGACCGCTTCGGGTGCGAGCTTGAAGAAGGACGCGGCCGCGCCGACGGAGCGGCCGGACTCGTTCATGTACGTCTCCGGCTCGAGGAGCGCGAGCTTGTGACCCTCGAGGCGGATCTCTGCGATGCGCGCCGAGAACTTCGAGCGCCATGAGCCCCCGTGCCGCCGCGCGAGCTCGTCGGCGACCATCGCGCCGACGTTGTGCCGGTTGCGTGCGTACTCGCGGCCCGGGTTGCCGAGCCCCACGACGAGCAGGTCGAGCGAGGATCCCCGCCGGCGCGGCCACAACCGCACGGTGGTGTCCTAGCCCTCGACGGTGCCCTGGTCGCCGGCGGCGTCCGCCTCCAGCTCGGCCGCTTCTCCGGCAGCGCCCTCCGCGGCCTCGCCCTCGGCCCCCTCCTCGCCCTCGGCCGCCTCGGCCTCCGCCTCCATCGCGGCGAGCTCCTCCTCGGTGGGCTCGGGCTCGACGACCTTGGTCGGAGCGGTGACGGTGGCGACGACCATCTCCGGATCGTCGAGGAGCGTGACGCCTTCCGGGGTGGCAAGGTCCGAGATACGCAGCGTCCCGCCGATCTCCATACCCGCGACGTCGAGGTCCAGATGCTCCGGCACCTCGAGCGGCAGCGCCTCGACGGTCACCTCGCGGAGCGGCTGCGAGAGCACTCCGCCCTCGCGCACGCCCGGCGCGTCCTCGCCGCCGTGCAGCTGGACGGAGACCGACGCCTGGATCGGCTTGTCGAGCCGCACCTCCTGCAGGTCGACGTGCGTGACGCCGCCCCGCACGGGATCGACCTGGTACTCCTTGAGGATCGACGCACGCGTCTGCCCTTTGCCGTCGATCTCGACGTCGAGGATCGAGTGCAGGCCGGCTGCACCGGTGAGCGCGCGCCGGAGCTCACGCTCGGCGATGCAGATCGCGACCGGCTCGCCGTTGCCGTAGAGGACTCCGGGGACCAGGCCCTCCTTGCGCATGCGGCGCGACTCGGCCGAGCCGAGCCTTTCGCGCTGCGCCACGACGAGCTTCGTCCGTTCTCCGGCCATTCCGGCGGCGGAGTGTAGCGGCCTCGGTCGCCTAGCCGCCGCTCTTCGGCGGGTGCTTCATGCTGCGAGGCCCGTGGTACGGCTCGAGCCGCCAGCCACCGCGGGGGAAGCTCCCGGCGCGGACGTGGCCAAGCGCCCGTGCCATGTACGTATGCCAGATCTGCGCCGGGAACGTGCCGCCCTGCACCTCGATCCCGTGCACGTTGGACATCGAGCGCGTCCGGAGCGGATAGCCGACCCACGTGACCGTCGTCAGGCGCGGCGTGTAGCCGGCGAACCAGGCGTCCGTCCAGCTCGTCGTCGTCCCGGTCTTGCCGGCGACGTGCTGCCCCGGGATCCGGGCCGCGACGCCGGTCCCTTCGCGGACATTCGCCTCGAGCACCTTCGTCACGTCCCAGGCGACGCCCGGCGGGAGCACGCGGACAGCGTGGGGCTCCCAACGGTTGACCCCGTCGGCGGACAGGATCTTCCGAATCGCGTACGGGACGTGGTAGACGCCCCCGGAGGCGAGAGTCGCATACGCAGAGGCGAGCTTGAGCGGCGTGACGGAATTCGAGCCGAGCCCGATCGAGGGGACGATCCTGAGCGGCGAGTCCATGCCCATCTGGTGCGCGACGCCGGCGACGCTCGCCGGCCCGAGGTCGAGTGTGAGCTTCGCGTAGACGACGTTGTCGGAGAGAAGCGTCGCCTTCAGCAGCGTCTCCGGGCCGAAGTAGCGGTTCTCGTACGTCCGCGGCGTCCACGGCTTCGACTGCCGTGTCGGCTGGAACGTGAACTTCGACGAGTCGTACCACGTCCTGCTCGGATCGGCGTGCTGGAGCCAGATGGCGTCCGTGAGGACGAACGTCTTGAAAGCGGAGCCCGTCTGGCGAGCTCCGTCGGCCGGCAGGTCGAACTGAAGCGCGTGCCCGTGCCAGCTCGAGGCGAACGCCGTGATCGCTCCGCTGTGCGGGTCGATCGAGACCAGCGCCGACGCAGGATCTCCGGGACGGCCCAGGGTGTTGCGCATCGCGTTCAGCGCAATCCTCTGCGCGCGGGGATCGAGAGTCGTATAGACGCGAAGGCCTCCGTACTGGACCGTCCGGCGCCCGTAGGTGTGGACGAGGAGCGCCTCGACGTAGGAGAAGAAGTTCGGCATACGCACGATCCGGTACCCGTGCCCGGGGTGAAGGCCGAGCGGCCGGCGGGCGAGCCGCCGATAGGCCTTCGTGGAGAGTGCGCCCTCCCGGCACAGCGCACGCAGCACCTCGTTCCGGCGGGCGAGGGCAGCTCCAGGATGTTCGAACGGGTCGTACGCCGAAGGCGCCTGCGGGAGGCCTCCGAGGAACGCCGCCTGGTCGGGCCCCAGCCTGGAGGCGGGGACGCCGAAGTACGTCCGCGCCGCTGCCTCGATCCCGAGAGCGTGGTGGCCGTACGGGATCCGGTTCAGATAGGCGGCCAGAATCTCCGGCTTCGACCATGCCTTCGTCAGCTTGAGCGCGAGGCACGCTTCCAGCCGCTTGCGCGCAAACGTCTTGGCATCGTCGAGGTAGAGATTGCGGATGAGCTGCTGCGTGATCGTCGACGCCCCCTGCACGGTGCTTCCGGCGGCCAGGTCGGCGAGTGCGGCGCGGGCGATGCTCGCGAAGTCGAGGCCGTCGTTCGTCCAGAAGGTGCGGTCCTCGGCTGCGACGGTCGCCTTCCGGATCCACGACGACATCGCGTCGTATCCGACCGGCTGCCGATGGATCGGGGCGGGGATCGCACCGAGGTAGTAGCCGTTGCGGGCATAGACGACGGACGTCGTCGGCAGCGGCTTCTCGACCCGGCCGGCGAGGGAGCAGTCGTCCAGCGCGACCTTCACCGCCCCGACGCTGGCGACGGCCACGCCCACGAGCGCGGCGAAGCCGAGAACGAGCACCGCGATCACGACCACTTGCTAGGCGGAGCCGCCGCTCGCGCGATCGCGACGTCGCCGCCGCGCCGCGAGCAGGATGAGCAGGTCGTTCTCTGTCCGCCGCCTAGGGCGCCGCCCGCCTCGGGCCATCGTGTCCCCCGTTTACGCCTTGCGACGCGGTAAACGGCTCCTCGGCGGCGAGGGATGCGCACCGTCTACCGTGCCCGCCGTGGGTTTCGAGGATCTCCTCGCAGGCTGGGAAGGCGAGCACGCAGTCGTGCGGTACGACGCGGAGAGCGCCGCCTGGATGTTCGTCTGCGTCCACTCGACCGCGCTCGGGCCGGCCGGAGGCGGCACGCGGATGCGCGTCTATCCCACGCCCGCCGACGGCCTCGCCGACGCGATGCGGCTCTCGGGGGCGATGACCTGGAAGATGGCCGGGGCCGGAATGCCGCGCGGCGGAGGGAAGGCCGTCCTCGCGGTGCCGGAGCTACCGCTGGGCGAGCCGCGCAAGCGACTCCTGCGGCGCTACGGCGAGCTCGTCGCGTCGCTCGGTGGCAGCTACAGGACGGCCGGCGACATGAACATCTCGCCGGAGGATCTCGACGTCGTGGCCGAGACATGCCCGTGGGTCTACGGGACGACCAGCGGCGGCGGCAACAGCGGCCGCGGCACGGCCCGCGGAGCGCTGCACGCGATCCGCGCCACGGTCGAGCACCTCTTCGGCTCCCCGGAACTCAGCGGCCGCAGCGTCCTCGTGCAGGGTGCCGGCTCCGTCGGAGCGGTCCTCGCGCGCGAGCTGGCGGACGCCGGTGCGCGCGTCCTCGCCAGCGACGTCGACGAGAGCCGAGCAGCGGACACGGGCTGCGAGACGGTGCCGCCCGACCGTGTGCTCGAAACGGAGGTCGACGTCTACTCCCCTTGCGCCGTCGGCGGCATCCTCGACGCCGACTCGATCCCGCGGCTTGCCTGCCGCGCGGTCGCCGGCTGCGCGAACAACCAGCTCGCCGAGCCCGAGGACGCCGACCGCCTGCACGAGCGAGGCATCCTCTACGCGCCGGACTACGTGGTCAACGCGGGCGGGATCATCCAGCTCATCGGCCTCGAGGACGAGGGCTGGGACGAGGTGCAGCTCGAGGCGCGGCTCGCAGGGATCGGCGACACGCTGCGGACGCTCTTCGCAGAAGCCGCCGCAGCGGGCATCACGCCGGCCGAGGCCGCCGACCGGCTCGTGCGGCGGCGTTTGTCTGCGAAGGCCGCGGGTAGCCAGGAACCGCCTGCCGGCATTTGAGGCCGTAACACCCGTTGCGACCACGAGCTCCGGCCCGCCTCTCGGGAATGAACGGCCACGACGTCCTGCATCAAACGGCAATGCTGATCCGGAAGGGCTGGTGCTGCGGCGCCGACGCCCGCGACTGCTCCGGCCTTGCGGTGGCGGCGTCGGATCCGGCTGCGACGGCGTGGTCGCTCCCCGGCGCGCTGGCTCGCGTGTCCGAACGGCCCGACGCCGATCTCACCGCGCTCAGGGACGCGCTCTGGGGGATTTCCGGGGTGATCCCGGACTCCTCGCTCGAAGGCTGGAACGATGCCCCGGGCCGTAGCCAGGACGAGACGCTGCGCATGCTCGCGGGCGCCTCGACGAGCCTCACGCACCAGCCGCCCGCACCGAGCGGGCCGCTGCTCTAGAAGAGCTGGTTCTCGCCGCCGAAGATCGCCGAGACGGAGTCGTCGGCGAAGACGTTCATGATCGCCTCGGCCAGCAGGCCCGAGACGCTGAGGACGGTCATCTTCTCGGGTCGCTTGCGCGGGTCGACCGGGACGGAGTCCGTGACGACGATCCGGTCGATCTCGGAGTTGCCGATCCGCTCGAGCGCCTCCTCCGAGAAGAGCGCGTGCGTGACGAAGACGTTCACCTCGCTCGCGCCGTGCTCCTTCAGGGCCCGCGCGCCCGCGATGAGGGTGCCGCCGGTCGTGGCGACGTCGTCGCCGACGATCGCGACCTTGTCGCGCACCTTTCCCGTCACCTCCGTGACCTCCACGTGATCGGAGGCCACCCGCATCTTGTGCATGATCGCGAAGCTCGCCTCGATCATCTCCCCGAAGCGAACGGCGTGCTTCGCGCGGCCGGCATCGGGGGCCACCGCGACGACGCCGTCGCCGGTGAGCCCGAGGTCGCGGAAGTGGGTCGCGAACAGCTGCAGCGCGGTCATGTGGTCGACGGGGAGCGTGAAGAAGCCCTGGATCTGGCCCGCGTGGAGATCCATCGTCAAAACGCGGTCGACACCGGCCAGCTGGAGCATGTCGGCGACCAGCCGCGCCGAGATCGGCTCGCGCGGCTTCGCCTTCCGGTCCTGCCGCGAGTACGGGAACCAGGGGATCACGGCCGTGATCCGCTTTGCGGACGCGAGCTTCGCGGCCTGGATCATGAGCACGAGCTCCATGAGGTTCTTGTCCACGGGCGGGCAGCCGGTCTGGACGATGAAGACGTCGGCGCCGCGAATCGACTCGAGGTAGCGGCAGTACGTCTCGTCGTTCGGGAAGGTGCTGAGCTCGACGTCGCCGAGCTCGACACCGAGCTTCTCGGCCATCGAGCGCGCGAGCTCCGGGTGCGAGCGCCCTGAGAAGACCATCAGCCGCTTCTGGGGGCCGCGCACGATGTAGTGCTGCGGCGTCGGCTCGCTCATGGCGACACCACCCTCGAGGCCGGGCAGGGCCAGTTCAGTCGCCGTCGGGCTTTCCATGCTTCTCGTAGACCCACCCTTCTCTCGTCGTCTGCCGCGGGGGAAACCCGGCCAGCGAACCGGGAGGGACATCATCCGTGATGACGGAGCCCGCTGCAATCCAAGCGTCGTCGCCAACCTCGACCGGGGCATCGAAGACAGTGTCCACACCGGTCCTGACGTTGCGGCCGATCCTCGTCCGCCCCTTCGGCACACCGGGCTCGTGCGCGAAGTTCGCCGTGATGTTGCCGGCGGCGACGTTCGTCCCCTCCCCCACCTCCGCGTCGCCGACGTAGGACAGGTGCGGGATCTTGGCGCCGCTTCCGACAGCCGCGTTCTTGACCTCCACGAACGTGCCAATCTTGGCTCCCTCGCCGATCACGCTCACCGGCCGGACGTAGGCGAACGGCCCGATCTCGGCGCCGCTCTCGATGCGAACGCCGCCGCGAATCACGGTGTACGGATGCACGACGACGTCCGTCTCGATCTCCACACCCGCCTCGATCCAGGTGGACGCCGGGTCGACGATCGTCACGCCGGCGAGCATATGCGTCTCGTTGATCCGGTCGCGGAGCGAGGCGGCCGCGAGCGCGAGCTCGGCGCGGGTGTTGACGCCTTCGGCCTCGAGCGGATCCTCTGCGAGCTGGACCGCGCACGGCTCGCCGTCGGCCACCAGGAACCCCAGCGTGTCGGTCACGTACAGCTCGCCCTGCGCGTTGTGCGGGTCGAGGCGCTCGAGGGCCGGCCAGAGCTGCTCGGCCTTGAAGACGTAGATCCCCGAGTTGACCTCTCCGAGCGCGAGCTCCTCCGCCGAGGCGTCGACGGCTTCGACGATCCGTGCCAGCCGCCCGTCGCCGTCGCGGACGATCCGGCCGTATGCGCCTGCGTCCGAAGGCTCGAAGGAGAGGACGGTCGCCGCCGCGCGGGCTCCACGATGCGTCTCGACGAGCGCGCGAATCGTCTCGGGCCTGAGCGCAGGCACGTCCCCGTTGAGGACGAGGACGTCCCCACGGAAGTTCTCGAGTGCCGCGCGCGCACAGCGGACCGCGTCGCCGGTGCCGAGCGGCTCCTCCTGCACGACGGCCTCGACCCCGTCGAGGAGGTCGATCGTCTGCGGCGAGGCGACCACGACCAGCCGCTCCACGCCGGCTCCGCGCGCCGCGTCGACGACCCAGTCCACCATCCGCCGCCCGAGCAACGGGTGTAGGTGCTTCGGCGTCGCGCTCTTCATGCGCGTGCCGATCCCGGCGGCCATCACGACTGCTGCGAGCTCGTCTGCCATGTCAGGAAGAGGTGGCTGGGGCGCCAGGATTCGAACCTGGGATCACGGGACCAAAACCCGTTGCCTTACCACTTGGCTACGCCCCAGGGGCACGGAAGTCTACCGGTGGTCGAGGAGGAGCAGGCCCAGGGCGACGAGCGCGAAGATCACGAGCAGGACGATGAGCGCGCCGATCAGGATGTAGCCGGCGGCGACGAGAATCGTCGCGCCGAGCTGGGACGCCGCAAGCAGCCATGCGAGCTGCCGGAGGAACGACGACTGCGTCCGTTCCGTCGTGAAGCGGTACAGCATGAGGCAGGCGAACGCGATCGCGGCGAGGACGATGATCGTCGCGATGTGGAAGCCGTGCGTGACCCATACGACGATCCCCTCGACCACCGCAACCCAGAGGACGATGCGGAATCGATGGCGGTGAAGCCACCCGGTCGGTCCGCGCGTGGGCTCGATCGCGTGCGTGGACAAGGGCGTCAACCGTACCACGCTGGTGCCGCGAGCCAGGTCCGCCCGAGGCGGCGCAGAGCCCGTCTCGCGGCGTCGGCGTCGCGGCGGTGGTGGAAGAGGCCGTAGAGCGCAGGGCCGGCACCCGAGACGTCGGCGCGAAAGGCGCCCGCTGCGCGAATCGCCGCCGTGAGCGGCGAGCTCGCGAGGTCGTTCGGGGGAAGCGGGGCGAGGTCGCGCGGCCGCTCGACCTGCGCGAGTCCGTCGAGCAGCATCTGCCGCCGCTCCGCCCACCCGGCGGCGCCCTTCCGCGCGTCGAAGGCGGCGTACACGTCGGCCGTGGAGCTCTTGCTCCCGCCTCGCGGGAGCACGACGACGACCCAGAAGTCCTGCGGCAGATCGAGCTGCTCGAGCTCGCTCCCATCGCCCGAGCCGAGCTGTGGACCGTCGGCCAGGAAGAACGGGACGTCGGCGCCGAGCCGAGCCGCAATCCGGCGCAGCTCCTCGTCGGGAAGGGGCTCGGGCAGGGTCTCGTTCGCGAGGCGGAGCGCCGTCGCCGCGTCGGAGCTGCCACCGCCGAGGCCGGCGGCCACCGGGATTCGCTTCTCGATCCGCACGCGCCAGCGGGGCTCGCTGCCGGCAGTGCGCGCGAGCTCGCGGAGAGCACTCCCGACGAGCGTGTCGCCCTCGAAGCCGTCCACCCGAAGCTCCGGCGCCTCCTCGAGCTCTATGCGGTCGACGAGGTCGATCCGCTGCAGGACGGTCAGGACCTCGTGCTTGCCGTCGTCGCGTGGCGGCCCGACGACGAGCGCGAGGTTTACCTTGGCCGGCGCGGGGGCTCGCTTCCCCATAACCATTGTGCAAGTTCGACGAATTGGTCGGGCCGCAACATCTCCGCGCGCACGTCCGGATTGCAATCCATCTCGACGAGGTACGCACGAATGGTCTCCCGTTCGATCAGCTCCGTGAGCTCGATTGAGTTTCCGATCGTCTTGCGCCGGTGTGCGAACGAGGCGGTCACCAGCTTCTTAACATCGGCGAAGTTCGACGGGAGCGGCTTACACCTGAACGCGACGAGCGCCGAATCGACGTTGGGGGGCGGTTGAAAGACCCAGCGAGAGACCGGATGGAAGCCCGTCCGCTCCGCGGCCAGCTGCACGAGCACCGAGACCGCGCCGTACGCCTTCGTCCCGGGCTCGGCGAAGAGGCGATCGGCGACTTCCCGCTGCACCATCACGCACCAGAGCCGGACGTTCGGCAGCCTGTCGAGACTCTCGACGATCAGCGGGGTCGCCACGTTGTACGGGAGGTTGGCCACGAGCTTCGTCGCGTCCTGCGGGAGCTCGACCCGGAGCGCGTCGCCGAAGACGACGTCGACGTTCGCGGCGACTCCGGCGAGGGCCGGCTCGAGCGCCCGGTCGATCTCGACGGCATGGACGAGGCGGACGCGCTCCGCGAGATAGCGGGTGAGCACTCCTTGCCCCGGGCCGATCTCGAGCACGACGTCGTCCGGCCGAAGCTCGGAAAGACGACCGATCACCTCGAGGATGTTCGGGTCGCGCAGGAAGTGCTGGCCGTATTCCTTCCTCGGCCGCGCGCTCACGGCAGGGAGAAGCACTCGGTCGCGTTCCGCTCGATCTGCTGCTCGAGCTCCGCCGGCTCCTCACCGCGGGCGCGTGCAAGCGCGGCGAGGGTGTGGACGACGTTCGCCGGCTCGTTTCGCTTGCCGCGCACGGGCTGCGGGGCGAGATAGGGCGAGTCGGTCTCGGCGAGGATCCGCTCCGCCGGCACCTCGGTCGCCGCAAGGCGAAGGTCGACCGCCTTCGGGAAGGTGGCGTTGCCGGCGAACGAGACGTACCAGCCGTATTCGAGCGCGGCCGGCAGCATCCGGGGCGACGAGAAGCAGTGCAGGACGACCGTACCCGCGGAGCCGGCGAGCGAGGCGAGCGTGTCGTCGTCCGCCGCCCGCGTGTGGATCACGACCGGCTTCCCGAGCTCGGCGGCGAGCTCGAGCTGGGCCGCGAAGAGCCGATGCTGCGCATCGTGCGGTGCGTAGTCGCGGTACCAGTCGAGCCCGGTCTCCCCGACTGCGACGGCCTTCGGGTGCTGCAGCAGCTCGCGCAACTCGTCGACGTCTGCGGGAGTTGCCGTCCCGGCCTCGTGCGGATGGAGGCCGAGGATGGCGGAGACGCCGTCGTGCCGCTCGGCGAGCGAAAGCGCCCGGCGGCAGTCGTCGAGGTTCGTGCCGACGGTGAGGATCCTCCTCACGCCCGTCTCGGCGGCATGGGCGACAGCCTCGTCGGCGTCGTCGAGCGAGGTGAGATGCGCGTGGGTGTCGATCACGCCGCGGGAGCAGAAAGCTCGATCCGCGGGAAGAGCGGCTTTGCGGCCTCGATCCCGTCGACCTCCTCCGCGATCCCGTTGCGAACGCGATCCCAGTCGAGACCCTCCGGCTGGCAGAGCGCGGCGAGGATGCGAGGAGCGGTCTCCGGCAGGAAGGCGGCGAGCGCCACGGCGAGGGCGGTCAGCCCGTCCACGAGGTTGTAGAGCACGCCGTCGAGCCGAGCTTCGTTCGCCTCGTCCTTCGCAAGCTGCCACGGGGCCTCGGCGGTGACGTACTGGTTGAGCGCGCGGACGCCCTCCCAGATCGCATCGAGCGCGCCGGTGACGTCGAACCGGTCGAGGCGAGCCGCGACGTCCTCCGCGAGCGCCTTCAGATCGAGCGGCGACTCGGCGTCGCCGCGACGCAGGCTGCCCGCGCGGTACTGCGCGACCATCGCGGTAGTGCGCGAGAGGAGATTGCCGAGATCGTTCCCGAGCTCGTTCTCGTAGCGCTCCCGGACGCCGTCGATCGACGCGCTGCCGTCCTGCCCGAACGAGATCGCACGCGCCATCCAGTACCGCACCGTGTCGGCTCCGTAGACGTCGATGAGCTCGAGCGGGTCGACGATGTTCCCGAGCGTCTTCGAGATCTTCCGGTCGTCCAGTAGCAGGTACCCGTGGACGAAGAGCTGCTGTGGCGGCTCGTAACCTGCCGAGAGGAGCATTGCCGGCCAGTACACGCAGTGGAAGCGGAGGATGTCCTTGGCGAGCACGTGGTGGACGGCCGGCCAGTACCGGTCGCGGAGATCCTCTTCCGGACGCGCGTACGTGAGCGCGCTCAGGTAGTTGACGAGCGCGTCGGCCCAGACGTACGCGACCTGCCCCTCGTCCCAGGGCAGCGGGACGCCCCACGGCTGGCCGGCACGAGAGATGCTGAAGTCGCGGAGGCCGCCGGCGATGAACGACCGCGCCTCGTTGTAGCGGAAGTCGGGGCGCACGAAATCCGGACGCTCGTCGTAGAGCGCGAGCAGCCGCTCCTGGTAGGCGGAGAGCCGGAAGAACCAGTTCTTCTCCTCGATCCACTCCGGCTTCCTGAGGTGGATCGGACACAGCCCGTCCTCGGTCAGCTCGTCTTCGTTCTTGAACTCCTCGCAGCTGACGCAGTACCAGCCGGCGTAGACGTCCTGGTAGATGTCGCCGTTGTCGTACATCCGCTGGAGGAAGTCGCGGACGAAGCTCTTGTGGCCGTCGTCGCTCGTTCGGATGAAGAAGTCGATGTCCGCGTTCATCCGCTCCGGCAGCTCCCGCCAGGGGACGGCGATCCGGTCGGTGTACTCCTGTGGCGAGAGACCCTGCTGTTGCGCGACCCGGAAGACGTTCGTCGAGTGCTCGTCGATGCCCGTGAGGAAGAACGTGTCCGCGCCGCGCTGCCGCTGGTGGCGGACGAGCATGTCTCCGATCGCCGTCGTGTAGGCGTGCCCGATGTGGGGCGTGGAGTTGACGTAGTAGATCGGCGTGGTGAGGTAGAAGCGCACGCGACCATGATACGAGCGCCGCTGCGGCAGACCTTCGCGCCTTCCTGGGCGTCAGGCGGCCTCTCGCTGCAGCGGATCGAATGCCTGCGGCGGCAGGTGGAGAATCTGGGCCTCGACGGTCGGGCTCGTGCGGGCGTGGCCTCGGCGGCGGCGCCCCGCCGCGAGTGCTGCGCCCACCGCGACCAGGGCGGCTAGCGTGTTGCAGAAGAGCGGCACGAGCGCACCGGAGGTTCGACCGTGCGGCTCCGTCCGCGTCGTTGGCGCGACATGCACCCTCGGCGGGAGCTCGCGGCCGGCAGCGAGATCGACCGGCTCACGAGGAACCGCCCCTTCGAGGATCGGCCGGCTGGAAGAGCTCGTGGGCTGGGCGTCGTCCTGATCCGACCTGCGAACGGCGTGCTGGGCCGGCCCTCGGCTCAGCGCAGGATGCGCAGCCTGCCGTTGCGGCGATCGATGTGGCCGAGCATCGGCGCGAGCCTCCTGCGCACCGCCGCGCGCGTGGTGCGAGACGTGCGGTCGCGATCGGATGTTCGCCCCGCGCGTGCCCGCGTGCGACATGTTCGCAGGCGGATCGTTCGCAAGCGGAGCGCTCGTGGACGCTGCGGCGGACGCCGTCGGCGCGGCCGCAGTGGCCCCACCGCTCGCGCTCGGCTGCGAGACCGTCGTGGTGCTGTCCGTCGGAGGGCTCTCCGTCGTGGGCGGCGGCAGAAGGCCGAGCGGGTCGAGATAGCCGTTCTGGTCGGCCGTCAGGCGAATCCCGAGGTGGACGTAGGGGCCGTCCACCTCGGGCGTCCCGCTCGACCCGACGGCGCCGACCGTGTCTCCCTCGGCCACCGTCGCACCCTTCGAGACGACGATCGACCCCAGATGCGTGAGCGTGACCGAGTACCCGTCAGGCGTCTCGATCGTCACCGACTCCCCGCTGGTCGGCACGGTCCCGGCGAAGCTGACCGTCCCCGCCTCCGGTGCAGCCACATTCTCGCCTGCAGCCGCGGCCCCGATGTCGATGCCGCGATGCTGGCCGGAGGCGTACGGGTGCGCGGCGTCGTAGACGAAGGGCTGCAGGACCGCTCCGCGGACCGGCCAGCTCCAGGCGTGAGCAATGGGTGTCCAGGCGAGGAAGACGAGGACGGGAACGGCGAGCCGCAGAAGAAGACGTGTTGTCGGAACTAGCAACAGGAGGTGCAGAGTAGCGACGGCGACACTCGTTGTCAAATCTGCTTACAGCGAGTGTTTGTACAGGCGGTTCCGGGGGATGCCGACGAGGCTCGAGACGATCTCCGAGGCCCGTCGGCGCGGCACACCCGCCGCCACGAGCTCGGCGACGGCCGCAAGCGCCCGCTCCTCGTCTTCGCCGCCGTCATCGCGCCTCGCAGCCGGCGCCACGACGAGCGTGATCTCGCCCTTGGGCGGCTCCTCGAACCGCTCTGCGAGCTCCGCGGCCGTCCCACGCACCACCTCCTCGAATCGCTTCGTGAGCTCGCGGCAGACGGCGGCCTCGCGCTCCGGGTCGGCCGTGGCGAGCGAGCGCAGAGTCGCCGGGAGGCGCTGCGGCGATTCGAAGGCGACCGCCGGCCAAGGCCACGCACGCAACTCCTCCCACAGCTGCCCCAGCCTCTTCTCGCCGCGCGGGAGGAAGCCGAGGAAGCGGTACTGCTCCGCGACGAGCCCGGAGGCGACCAGTGCGGTCGCGACCGCCGACGGCCCCGGGAGCACGGTCACGTCGATTCCGGCGTCGAGTGCCGCGCGAACCAGCCGCGCGCCAGGATCGGAGACGCCGGGCAGACCTGCGTCCGAGACGAGGGCGACTCGCTCCCCCGCCTCGAGCCGCGGCAGGATCTCGGCCGTCCGCCTGGCCTCGTTGTGCTCGTGATACGAGAGGAGGCGAGCGTCGATGCCGTGCCGCTCGAGCAGGCCGCGAGTGTGGCGGGTGTCCTCACACAGGACGACGTCGGCGGCGGCGAGCTCGGCGAGAACGCGCAACGTCACGTCCTCGAGGTTTCCGATCGGGGTCGCACAGACTGCGAGCGACATCAGAGGCGGACGGCCTCGACGTCGCGCCAGCGATCCGCCTCGACGCGCTCGTACAGCACGACGCTCTCGGTGCGCGAGCGCAGCGGCAGCAGCGGCTCGATACGCGCCGCCGTGTCGTCGAGCTCGGCCTCCGCGACGGTCAGGTGCGGGACGATGTCGTCGTGGATGCCGCCGTACGGCGGGTAGCCGGGGAACCGATCGACCATGGCCTCCGTCATGGCGACGAACGGCTCCGCGGGCTCCGGCGCGAGCCAGAGGATCTCCGGGAAGCGCTCGAGCCGCGGGAACGCGACGTTGAAGGGGCCGAAAGCCGAGAGCACCTCGGCGATCGCGGCAACGTCGCCCGGGCACGGGACGAGCACGGTCACGTGCGGCGGGAGGTTGTCCCTGACCCCGACTCGCTCCACGAGACCGGGGAAGGGAGCTGCCAGCGCGAACTCAGGCATCTGCGGCTTCGAAGCCCACGAACGCGGCGCCGATGAGGCCCGCAGCCGTGCCGAGCTCGGCCTTCGCCAGCCGCACCGTGCTGCGCATCGGCTCGAGGGCCTCACGCTGCATCACCTCCTCGGCGGGCCTGCGCAGATAGTCATACGCGGCGACACCGAAACCTCCGCCGAGGATCACGATCTGCGGGCCGAAGACGTTGACGAACGAGCCGATGCCGGAGCCCAGGTAGCGGGCGAGCTCGTCGAGCAGCTCCTTCGCCTTCGCGTCCCCCTCGTCGGCCAGCCGCACGAGCCGGTGCGCGTCCGCTGACGGCCCGAACGCCTCGCGCGCCGCCTCCGTCGCCGCGCTGCCGCTGACGTAGGCCTCGAGATGGCCGCGCCCGGTGCAGGCGCCCTGACACGGCCGGCCGTCGTGGACGATCACGACGTGGCCGAACTCTGCGCCGGCGCCGTTCCAGCCGCGGAACGGCTTTCCGCCGGAGACGACGCCACCGCCCACGCCCGTTCCCAGCGTGAGCATCACGACGTCGTCCTCGTCCCGCCCCGCGCCGGCCCGCCACTCGCCGATGGCCGCTGCGTTCGCGTCGTTGTCGAGGCCGACCGGGATCCCGAAGCGCTCACGCATCCGGTCACGCAGTGGCGCGTCCTCCAGCGGAAGGTTGACGCAGCGGACGACGACTCCTCGCGCCTGGTCGATCGGAGAAGGAGTGCCGAAGCCGACGGCTTCCACTGAATCGTCCAGCAGCTCGGCGACGGCCGCTTCGAGCTCGGATAGGACGTGTTCCTGGGAGTCCTGGGGCGTCGAGCGCTCGTGGCGACGGACGACGCTCCCGTCTCGCGAGACGACGCCGGCGAGGATCTTCGTGCCGCCGAGGTCCACCCCGATCGCATGGCCCGCCTGCACAGTGGGTACCGTAGTCGCCCGCATGGCCGCCTCCGGGGAGAAGCCATATCGCGTCTACCGCGGCGGGCGCACGAAGGGCAGAGTGCCGCTCGCACGGCGCGAGCGGGAGGCGCGCCGGGCCGTACGCAGCGACGGGGGCGGGCCCGGCCGGATCGTCGAGCGGCGCCCGCGCCGGCGTCTCTGGCTCGGTTGGACCCGGCGGCGGTGGACGCTCGTCACGATCCTCGGCGTGATCCTCTTATTCGTGGTCTGGGGGGTCGCCGGCTACCTCTCGGTTTCGAGCGGCGTAAGCGACGCGAATGCGCGCCTGCCCAAGAACGTGCGGCCGCTCCTCGCTCCGGACAACGGCCTGCTCTTCTCGAGCTCGACGACGATCCTCCTGCTCGGCACCGACCATGCGACCGGGCGGGGAAGCGCCGGCCGCGGAGCGGACCAGCACTCCGACTCGATCACGCTTCTGCATACCGACCCCGGCCGGCACCGGTTCTACTACCTCTCGATCCCGCGGGACCTGCGCGTGTACGTGCCGGGCTACGGCTACCAGAAGATCAATGCGGCGATGCAGTTCGGCGGGCTGAGGCTCGCCATCCGCACGGTGGACAAGCTCGTCGGCTCGGCGCTCCCGATCAACCACGTGGTGATCGTCGACTTCAACCAGTTCGAGAAGCTCATCGACGCGGTCGGCGGCATCACGGTCAACGTCCCGAAGAACATCCTCTCGAACCGATTCGACTGCCCGTACCCGACGGCACGGCGCTGCTCGGAGTGGAAGGGCTGGCGCTTCCACAAGGGCCCGACCCACATGAACGGGCACCAGGCGCTCATCTTCTCCCGGATCCGCGAGAACCAGCTCGACCCGTCGTGGACGGACTTCGACCGCCAGCACAATCAGCAGCTCGTGCAGCAGGCGACGCTGAGCAAGCTCTCGAGCCCCACGCTCTTCTTCTCCCTTCCGTTCGACGGGAGCTCGCTGCTCAAGCCGATCGCAACCGATCTCTCGACGTGGAAGCTGATCCAGCTCTCGTGGGCGAAGTTCCGGGCGGGCAAGTCGATCCATTGCCGGCTCGGCGGGACCTCGCAGACGATCGGCGGTGGCGACTACATCATCGGGAGCTCGGAGAACATCCGGGTGATCGACGAGGTGCTCGGACGATCCGCGCCGCAGCCCCCGCCCAAGGGCCAGCCCTACGCGCCCGGCTGCGTCGTCGGCTCCGCCGGCTACTAGCCGCTAGTCGCCGCTGGTGGCGGCCTTCTTCTCCGCCGGCTTCGAGTCCGTCTTGCCGCTCTCTCCGGCCTTGCTCCCACCACCGGCCGAGCCGCCGTCCCCGTCCTTCTTCGCGGCCTTGCCCTTGCCGTAATCGGTCGTGTAGAAGCCGGACCCCTTGTAGTGGATCGCGACCGGATACAGGACGAGCTCCACCGGCGCCGCGCCGCAGACGTCGCACTTCTCCGGCGGCGGGGCCGTCATGGCTTGGAACCGCTCGAAATGGTGGCCTTCGGGGCAGCGGTACTCGTAGATCGGCACGGCTGCGGACGGTACCAGCGGCGCAGGCCGGGGCCGGGAGCGCGAGGCTAGCCCGGCGGCGGAGACTTGCCAGTCGGCACCGGCTCGGGCTCGAGCCTCGCGCGCGCGGGGACGCGAACGCGCGCCGGCGCCGGCGCGGGTGCGAAGCGGGCGAGCGCGCCCACGACGGCGATCCCGCCGGCAAGCTCGTACGCCGCCGAGTCGTTGATCAGCAGCGACGTGGCGATCGCCACGCCGAAGGCGAGAAGCACGTCCCGAGTCGATTGCTGTCGCGCGGTCCGCCACGCGAGGGCGAATGCGACCACGAGCACGAGAAACAGCGGAAGGACGAGCTGCCAGGCGTGGAGCGCGGGAATGTAGGAGAGCGGCACCCGGCTCTCGAGCGATCCGAGCAGGCCGCCGCCGTTGTCCGCGAAGGCGCTGCGGAGGTGGTTCGGACCCGGCTGGGCCAGCCCGCGCGAGACGATCCAGAGCACGGCGATCGCGGCGGACGCGAGCATCCCGACGAAGCCGCCCACGCCGAGCCGGAAGAGGCGCATCCCGAGGACCGCGAGCGCTATCCCGAGCACGATCGCCCCGCCGCCGTCGGCGCCGAGCCTGTTGTCCGTCATGACGAGCAGGCCGAAGACGCCGAAGAGGACGAAGCCCAGCAGCCCGAAGCGCCGCCGCGCGAGGAACGCACCCGCGAGGAGAGGCGCCAGTAGCAGGGTCTCGACCTGGTTGCCGAAGCCCCAGAACCGCGAGTTCTGCGTCGGTCCGAACGGGTTGACGGCCTGCCACTCGGGCCGGCGCAGCATGACGAGCGCGTACAGCCCCACCACGCCGCCGTAGAGCGCGAGCAGCGCAGTTTCGCTGCGGCACACGCGGGCGAGCGCGAGCGCCAGGAGGAAGGTCCCGGCCGAGACCGCTGCGCAGATGAGCACCTCGTTCGACACCTGCCCGATCCCGAGAGCGAGGTTGACGAGCAGCGCAGCGGGCACTGCGGTCACGGCGGCGCGCAGGCCGAGCAGCGCCAGGGCGAGCAGGAGTCCGGCGAGGATGAAGAGCACCGGGAACTTGAGCCGGTTGTTCGAGCCGATCGCGTCACCGAGCCGGGAGAGCTGACCGACCGCGTTCGTGGCTGGCGTCCACGAGAGGGTCGTCGCGGGGTGTCCTCCCAGCGCCGTCGGCGCCACGTCCACGACGGAGATGAGGCCGGGTATTTGCGTCGTCGGCGAGGCGAGCAGCCCGTGGAAGCCGTGACCGATGACCGCGATGCGGTAGAGCCGGTCGTTCGACGTCGGCGCGCCGCGTGGCGGAAGCTGGAGGACGATGCACTGGTGGCAGTTCGGATAGACGCTGGCCTTGGCGGCGTCGATCAGCGGCTTGCCCGCCGGGACACCACCCAGCCGTGCGTTCACCTCGGTCCCGCGCACGAGCTCCGCCAGGGCGCGGCGGCGGTTCGTCGTCGGCCCGTAGCTCGGACGCAGGAGGCCGACGGCGCCGCGCTGGGCGAGCGAGGCGAAGGCCGCGTCGCTGATCCGGTCGAGGACGACGACCTGGAAGTACTCGCCGCGGGGAGACAGGCGCGCGGACGCGGACCCCGGCGCGACGAGCGCGACGGCGGCCGCGGCGACAACCGCGAGCACGGCAAGAGGGCGGGTCGCACGGACCATCAATTGACCATTCTCACCGAAGTTCGGCCTGAAACGAACAGTTCACCGTTCGGCTGCCGCCTCGCGCTCCTCGAGCATCTCCTCGAAGCACGGGGCGCCCTCGAACGCGGCGAGGCCGGCCGGCCGCTCCAGCCGCTGCTCGCGTCGTCTCCGCACCATTCGCCGGCGGCGCGCCGTCGCGGCGGCTGCCGAGGCGCCGACGAGGCCGCCGATGAGGAAGTCCATGGCTCTCCCCCGTCTCCTCCCCACATCCATGGGACGATTGTGCCTTGCGCATCGCGACGCTGGGAGACGTATTGCTCGACGTGGTCGTGCTGCTCTCGGAGCCGCTCGCTCCCGGCGGCGACGTGCGCGCCTCGAACCGGGCGGGCGCGGGAGGGCAGGCGGCCAACGTCGCCGCGTGGGCGGCGGAGCTCGGCGCGGACGCGCGGTGCATAGCGAAGCGCGGCGACGACCCGGCAGGCGAGCTCGTCGCACGGGAGCTGGCCGCTCGCAGGGTCGAGCTCGTCGGGCCCGTGGCCGCAGGTGCGACCGGGATCGTCGTTTCGATCGTCGGCGACGGCGACCGCGCGCTCGCTTCGGACCCGGGCGTAGCTCCGTCGTTCGCGCCGGAGGAGCTGGACGCCGCGTGGCTCGCGTGCGACGTCCTCCACCTCTCGGGCTATGCGCTCCTGCGGAAGCCGGTCGACACCACCGCGCTGCAGGCGGCTCGCCTCGCGCGCGAGCGGGGCGCACGCGTCTCCGTCGACGTCGCGGCCTGGACCGAGATCCGCAGCTACGGACCGGTGCGTTTCCGTGAGCTCCTCGACGAGCTCGCGCCCGACGTCCTGTTCGCGACCGAGGCGGAGTGGGAGCTGCTCGGCGGCGCGTATCTGACGGCGCCGCTCGGCGTCCTCAAGCGCGGCGCCCGCGGCTGCACCGTGTTCACGGAGGACGCGAAGCTCGACTTCGCCGCCGTCGACGCCGAGGTCCTCGATCCGACCGGCGCAGGGGACGCGCTCGCCGCCGGCTTCCTCGTCGGCGGCTCCCTCGAGGAAGCGGCGCGGCGCGGCCTCGACGCGGCTGCGCGCTGTGTCGCAACCGTAGGCTCCATGCCGTGAAGGTTCAGCCGATCACGGACGAGCAGGCGGCGGCGATCGCGGAGTGGCGGTACGAGTTTCCGTACGAGTGGTACGACACGTCGGCCGACCCTCGACGCGTCGAGCTGTTCGACAACCCGGCGCGCCGGACGCACCTCCGCGCGGTCGTCGACGACGACGGCGAGCTCGTCGGCTTCTTCAACTTCGTTCCCGAGGGACACGAGGTGCGGCTGGGCCTCGGCATGCGGCCCGACCTGACGGGTCGCGGCCTCGCGCAGCCGTTCATCGCCGCGGGGCTGGACTACGCGCGGCGGGAATGGCGACCGCGGACGTTCCGGCTCTGGGTCGCGCGCTGGAACGAGCGGGCGCTGCGTGCCTACCGGCGCGCCGGCTTCCACGAGGCGCGGCGAGGCGAGGAGAGCCGCTTCGTGGAGATGGAACGGACAGCGTGATCCGGGTCGACGACGAGGTGCGGGAGGCGCTCGCGGCGGGCAGCGCCGTGGTCGCGCTCGAGACGACGCTCGTCGCGCACGGCTTTCCGCCGGGCGAGGGCGTGGAGGTCGGGCTCGAGTCCGCGCGGCAGGTGCGGGCGGCGGGTGCTGTCCCTGCGACGGTCGGCGTCCTCGACGGCGAGGTGCGCATCGGGTTGACCGCGGACGAGCTCGCTCGCTTCGGCCCGGAGGCGCGCAAGGTCGGGCCGCGGGATCTCGCCGCCGCAGCCGTCCAGGGCGCGGCCGGCGCGACGACCGTCGGAGGCACGCTCGCGGCGGCGCAGGCAGCCGGAATCCGCGTGCTCGCGACCGGCGGGATCGGCGGCGTCCATCGCGGCTTCCCCCATCCGCCGGACGTCTCGGCCGACCTCGCCCAGATCGCGCGAACGCCCGCGCTGGTCGTCTCGGCCGGCGTGAAGTCACTCCTCGACGTCCCCGCGACGGCGGAGCTCCTCGAATCGCTCGGCGTGCCCGTGCTCGGGCTCGGCACCGACACGCTCCCGCTCTTCTACGCGGACGCAGGAGGCCCGCCGGTGTCCGCCCGCGTCGACTCGGCCGAGGAGGCGGCGCGCGTGGCCCAAGCGCACTGGGAGCTCGGCGGCTCGGGGCTCCTTCTCGGTAGGCCGCCGGACGAGCCGCTGGAGGACGTCGAGCCGCTGCTCGACGAGGCGCTGGCCGCCGCGGCCGCGGCCGGAGTGAGCGGCCAGGCCGTGACGCCCTACGTCCTCGCGCACCTGCACCGCGAGAGCGGCGGCCGCACCGAGGCCGCCAACCGGGCGCTCGTCGCGCAGAACGCGCGCCTCGCGGGCGAGGTCGCGATCGCGCTGGCTGCGGCCTAGAGGTCGCGCCGCGAGAACGCGAGCAGCGCGAGGGCGAGAGCGACGCAAAGATATCCGGCCGCCCAGACGCGGATCCCCCAGCCGTGCACGTACGCGCCGCCGAACGGCCCGAGCTGGAGGAGGAAGCCCGTCAGCCCGCTCGCGTTGCGCGAGATGAGCCGCAGCCCGTCCTGGTAGAGCGCCTCGAACGGCAGGGCCCAGGCCGCGACCTTCGACGCATGCTGGATCGCGTGCGAGTTCAGGGCGTGGCCGATCGTCCCGAGCAGCCCCGCGACGAGACCGGCGCCGAAGAGCATGAAGACCGCGATCCCGTTCGCGGTAGACGACAGGGCGACCGAGCCGAGGATCGAGAGAGCGAGCACGATCAGGACGCCTCCGGCCAGCTCGACTCCCGGCGCGACCATCGCCGGCGGCGTCCAGCTGCCGGTGAGGTCGATGATCGCCAGCGCGATGCCGTACACCGCGAGCACGTAGACGGTGCAGACCGCCGCGGCGCCGAGGAAGCGGGAGAGCAGCAGGGTCGTCCGGCCGACCGGACGCACGACGAGCGGCTGGAGCAGGCCTCGCTCGGCGTCCCCGGACACCACTCCGAGCGACAGGAAGACGGCGAGCACGACGCCGAGGAAAAGCGTCGCGAACATCGCGAGCCCCAGCAGGAAGGCGCCGGCGAACGTGCGGGTGTCGACGTGCACGTCCGCGGGCGGCGAGATCGACGAGAGCCGGGTGAAGACGTAGTGGTTCGCGAGCCAGAAGAGGACGAGGAAGACCGCCGTCAGGACGACCACGACGGCGAACACCTTCCGCCGCACTGCCTCCCGGAAGCCGTAGCCCGCGATCGTCAGGACCGCGCTCAAGAGACCTCGTCACCAACGGCTTCGAGGTACGTATCCTCGAGCGTGGACGTGAGGACGCGGACGCCGTAGACGCGCCTGCCGGCGGCGACGGCTTCGGCGACGAGGCGGGCTGCGTCCTCCCGGGTCGCGCCCTCGACCGTGCGCACTCCGTCATCCGTCTCGAGCTCGACTCCGCGCGGCCGCGACAGCTCGGCGGGCGAGCCGGCGGCGACGACCTCCCCGGCGCGGAGGATGGCGACCCGGTCGCAGACGAGCTCGATCTCGGAGAGCAGATGCGAGTTGAGGAGGACGGAGGCGCCTCTGTCGCGCAGCTCCTCGAGGAGGACGCGCACGACACGGCGCCCCGCCGGATCGAGCGCCGACGTCGGCTCGTCGAGGACGAGGACGCGCGGCGAGCCGGCAAGGGCCTGCGCGATTCCGAGCCTCTGCTGCATCCCCTTCGACATCCCGTCCACCCGTCGGTCACGGGCGTCGGAGAGGGCCACGAGCTCGAGGAGCCGCTTTCGCTCGGCCGCCCCGCCCTCGGAGCGGGCGAGGCGCTGGTGGAGCTCGAGCACCTCGTCCGCCGTGTACCAGCCCGGAAAGCGAAAGAGCTCGGCGAGGTAGCCGAGCTCCGCCCGGGCGGCGCGGGATCCGGCTCGTGCGCCCGCGACCTCCGCGCGCCCACGGGTGGCGCGCACGAGGCCGACCGCGATCTTCACGAGCGTCGACTTCCCGGCCCCGTTCGGGCCGAGCAGTCCCACGAGCTCGCCTTCCTCCACGGACAGGTCGACGCCCTTGAGCGCCTGAACCGAGCCGTACCGCTTTTCGAGGCCGTGGACGGCAAGCGCGTGGGGCACGTCGCGAGCGTACAGCCACTAGGCTCGAGCCATGCCCCGCGGGTACATGGAGGGTCCGGCAGCCGAGGAGGCCGAGCGCCGGGCCGAGGAAGCGGCGCGCGGCAAGGTCGCGGCGCCTGCGCCGGAGCTGCAGGCGGCGGTGTACGGCTGCACGGAGGGCGATCCGGAGCCGCACTTCCTCGGCTGGCTCGGCGAGGTCGACCCCGACGAGCTGTTCGCCACCGGCGCGGCCTGGGGGGTCACGGTCCGCCGCGTCGCGGTCGGCAATTAGCTACTGGATCGTCTGGACGAACTCGTCGATCGTGAGCGCGGACAGCGTCTGGATCCGGGTCGAGCCGCGCGCGCCGAGTGCCACTGAGACCTTGGCGATCGTCGCGGTGTCGGGGGCCTCGACGACGTTGACGAAGTCGAACTCGCCGAGCGTCGCCCACTGGTGGAGCACCTTCGCCCCGAGCTCCTCGATGTCGCGGTTGACCTCCTGGAGCCGGGCCGGGTTGCTCTGGAGGGTCTGCACGCCCTGCTGGGAGACGCGCGAGAGCAGGATGTAGATAGGCATGGCCGGACCCTACTGGACCCGGGCTGCCTGGTCCGCGTAGAGAAGGACGGCCCCGACGAAGACGAGCGGCGCGATCACGAGGTCGGCGAGCATCGCCGCGACTGTCTGGCCCTGACCTCCGAACCCATGGATGAGAACGAGCAGGGCGTAGCGTGAGACGAAATACACGAGCCCGAGGGTGATGAGGCCCGCGACCGCGTGCACGAGATCCGCACGGGCGAGCTGCCAGCCGCGGCGGAGCGCAGCGCGAACGCCGAGGCTCTCGGCCACCGCCGCCGGCACGGCGAGCCCGAACAAGGCGAACCAGACGACGCCGGGGAAGATGTAGATCCGCAGCAGCAGCGGGAAGGGCAAGAAGACGAGAAGCGCGGTCCAGAATGCGGGCCAGCTCCACGGCGCGCCGCGAACGAGAGTTGTGGCCCGGACGTAGGCGGCCGCGAAGAGCGGCGCGAAGGCCCAGAGGATCAGCGTCTGGACGCCGAGGCTGCGGTGGAGGCTCGCGGCGTCGACGCCGATGACCACGAGCCCTAGCGGAAGCACCTGCCAGAAGTGCTCGCCGTAGAAGTGGATCGACTCGGCGACGAGCTGGCCGATCGTCCGTTCGGCGGGCGGAAGCGCGGCTGGACGATGTTGGGCTCGACGGGGCTCGGCCATCGCCTGGACGGTAGCGCGGTTAGGTCTTCCGATTTGACCCAGGTGCGTCAACCGGCGCGGTGGTCCGGTCGGCAGCGTGGCCTGGGGCGGCAGGTTCTCGGGCAAAGCCCCACCGAGAACGGAGGGTGCGCCGCCGCACTCCGCGGCTACGCCACGAGCTCGCCGCAGAGGAACAGGACGCCGTCCCGCGTCTCGGAGATCGGCTCCCACGGCCGGTGTCGCTCGCTGTGGCCGGGCCGAAGCAGATGGACGACCTCGTGGCCGCGGGCCCACAGGAGCTCGGCGATCAGGCGCCGGTGGCAGCGCCACCAGAGCGTCTCGGCGCAGAGGAAGCACGGCTCGGGCTCGGCGAGCGCCGCCGCGAGCGCGTCCTGCCACTCGGGAGCGGCCATCCGGGCCGCGTAGTTGCGAAAGGCGGCCACCCTGATGCAGCCGAACCGCTCTTCCCCCATTTCGCCGCTGCGCCGGCCGCCGAGCGCGATGGCGTGCCGGTACGCAATGCCCGCGTCCTCGACGGCCGCGGCGAGCGCAGGCTGGTCGAACTGCGGATGCCGCCGCGAGCCGGGAAAGCGCCGCACGTCGACGAGCGTCCGCACGCCGGCTTCGGCGAGCACTTCGAGGAGCTCCTCGATCGGCCTGGTGCCGTGCCCGACGGTGAAGACGCCCACCTCCGTAGGATGCCGCCGTGGCATACGACGTCGTCCACTACGCCGACCTCGACTGGGAGGAGCGGCCCGGCCACGAAGGCCAGGCAGCGCGCCACGCCGCCGGCCTCACCGACGCGGCGCACATGAGCGAGTCGCGGGCGCGGATGTGGCGCTATCCGGCTCATACGCGCGGCCGCCGCCATCTCGACCCCGACCAGGAGGAGGTCTTCGTCCCCTTGCGCGGCACGCTGACGATGCTGCTCGGGGAGCCGTGGGAGCGGGTCGACGTCGAGCCCGGCGGGGTCGTCGTCGTCCACTCCGGCACGCCGCTCCAGCCGAGGAACGAGACCGACGAGGAGATCCTCTTCCTCGCGTACGGCGCGCCGACGCGCCACGGCAATGCCGAGTTCCTAGAGGACGTGGAGTCGGTCTAGCGCCGCGGCGAGCGCGGCGAAGGCGTCGTCCTTGCGCCACAGCGTCCGGTCCGCCTCGTCCGGCGAGTTGGAGATCGCGCGCAGCTCGACGGCAGGCACGCCGGCGAGCTCACAGGCGCGCAGCACGCCGAACCCCTCCATCGCCTCGACGTCGAAGCCGGTGCCGCCGCCGACCTTGCCGCAGGTCGCGACCGGCAGGAGGTGCGCCTCCGGAAGCGCGGCGCGGATGCGCTCGAGCAGCGCAGCATCCGGGCAGGCACGCTCCACGCGCGGAAGCGTCGACGCCGCGTCGATCACGTCGCAGTAGACCGCCTCGCTGCCCAGCACGAGCGCCGTTGGCTCGAGCGTCCGCGAACCGGCGATCCCCACGTGGACGACGGCGTCGGGTCGCCGCTGCTCGAGAGCACGCGCAGTCTGGAGCGCCGCCTCGACCGGGCCGATCCCGCAGCAGAAGGTGTCGTGTCCGTCGAGGAGCGCGAGCTCGCGCTCGGTGGCGGCGACGACGAGCATCACGACGCGCACCGTATCTCCGGGTAGGCTCGCGGCGTGGGACGGCGTTGGCTGTGCGGGGTCGGGATTCTCCTGGCGGCGCTCGCTCCCGCCGCCTGTGGCGGCGGTCGGCACACGGCGACGAGTCCGCCCGGGCCGCCTCTCTCGCGGATCTGCGGCCCTCTCCCGCACGGCGTGCACGCACGGACGTCCTGGCTGCGAACCTCGGATCGCGTGCAGCTGTTCGGCTTCACCGCCGGTTCCGGCTCGATCGGAGTGGTGCTCGCGCACGAGTCTCCGGGCGGCCTCTGCGGGTGGCTGCCGGCCGTGCCGAACTTCACGGCTCATCACATACGTGTGCTCGCCTTCGACTTCCGCGGCTTCCCGCCCTCGGCGAGCGCCCCAAATCGGAGCGCCGACGATTTCGCGCCGGACCTGCAGGCCGCAGTCGACGCGCTCCACGCGGACGGGACGAGGAAGGTGTTCGTCATCGGAGCGTCCTTCGGTGGCGCCGCGGCGCTCAGCGAGGGGTACAAGCTCCACCGAGTTGCCGGCTTCGTGAGCCTCTCGGGCGAGCTCAGCCTGCCGGCACACGGCATCGACGCCCTCGCCCACGTTCCCCGGCTGCGTGCCCCGCTGCTCGTGCTCGCCTCGCGGCAGGACTACTACCTCACCGGCACCGCCGCGCGCCAGCTCATCCACGCGGCAGGCTCGGCCGACAAGCAGCTCACGGTCTACCCGGGCTTCAACCACGGCTGGGACCTGCTGGAGCGCGCGCCGTTCGCGCAGCGGGTCTGGTCGCGGCTGCTCGGCTGGATCGCCGCGCACTAGGCGGCGGCTGCGGCCGGGCTCCCGACGTTTTCGAAGCGGATCTCACCGTCCTCCGCGTCCACGCGGATCGTGTCGCCGTCGGCGAAGTCGCCCTCGAGCAGCCGTAGCGCGAGCGGGTTCTCGACGAGCCTTTGGATGGCGCGCTTCAGCGGCCGCGCCCCGTATGCGGGATCCCAGCCGGCCTCGGCGAGGGTGTCCTTGGCCGCATCCGTCAGCTCGAGCTCGATCCGCCGCTCGGCGAGCCGCTCGCGCAGCCGCTCGAGCTGCAGCTCGACGATCTCCGCGATCTGCTCCTTCGAGAGCGCCTGGAACTCGATCACCTCGTCGATCCGGTTCAGGAACTCGGGCCGGAAGACGTCGCGCAGCGCGTCCACCGAGCGGACGTTCGAGGTCATGATCAGGACGGTGTTGCGGAAGTCGACCGTGTGGCCCTGGCCGTCGGTGAGGCGCCCGTCGTCGAGCACCTGCAGGAGGACGTCGAAGACCTCGGCGTGTGCCTTCTCGATCTCGTCGAGGAGGATCACGCTGTACGGCCGCCGCCGCACCGCCTCCGTCAGCTGGCCGCCCTCGTCGTACCCGACGTAGCCGGGCGGCGCGCCGATGAGGCGCGCGACCGTATGGCGCTCCTGGTACTCGCTCATGTCGAGCCTGACCATGGCGTGCTCGTCGTCGAACATGAACTCGGCGAGCGCCCGGGCGAGCTCGGTCTTGCCGACGCCGGTCGGGCCGAGGAAGACGAAGCTCCCGATCGGCCGGTTCGGGTCCTGGAGGCCGGTGCGGGCTCGCCGCAGCGCGTTCGCGACCGCCTCGACCGCCTCGTCCTGGCCGACGACGCGTTGATGCAGCCGCTCCTCCATGTGGACGAGCTTCTCGGTCTCGCCCTCGAGGAGCCGGTCCACGGGAATGCCCGTCCAGCGCGCGACGACCGCGGCGACGTCGTCCTCGTCGACCTCCTCCTTGACCATCGAGTCGGCCTGCTGCGAGTCCCGTTCCTCGAGCTCTTTCTCGAGCGCAGGCAGCTCGCCGTATCGGATCTCGGCGACGCGCTGGAGATTGCCCTCGCGCTCCGCGCGCTCCGCCTCCATCCGCAATGCGTCGATCTGCTGCGTGATGTCGCCGATGCGATCGAGCGCCTCCTTCTCGCGCGCCCAGCGCGCGGCGAGCCCGTCGCGGCGCTCCTTCGCCTCGGCGAGCTCGGCTTCGAGCGGCGCGCGCACTTCGTCGGACTCGCCGCCCATCGCGGCGAGCTCGATCTCGAGCTGCGTCACGCGCCGGTTCGCCTCGTCGAGCTCGACCGGCGACGACTCGATCTCCATCTTCAGCCGCGAGGCCGCTTCGTCCACGAGGTCGATCGCCTTGTCCGGCAGCTGCCGGTCGGCGATGTAACGCTCGGAGAGGACGGCCGCGGCGACGAGGGCGGCGTCGCGGATCCGCACCTTGTGGTGCGCCTCGTAGCGCTCCTTCAGGCCGCGCAGGATCGCGATCGTGTCGGCCACGGAGGGCTCGCCGACGTAAACCGGCTGGAAGCGCCGCTCGAGCGCGGCGTCCTTCTCGATGTGCTTGCGGTACTCGTCCAGCGTGGTCGCCCCCACGCAGCGGAGCTCGCCGCGGGCCAGCATCGGCTTGAGCATGTTCGCGGCGTTGACGGCGCCCTCCGCCGCGCCCGCCCCGACGATCGTGTGGAGCTCGTCGATGAAGACGATGATCTCGCCGGCCGCGTTCGTGATCTCCTCGAGCAGGGCCTTGAGCCGCTCCTCGAACTCGCCCCGGTACTTCGAGCCGGCGAGGAGGCCGCCGATGTCGAGCGCCCACACGCGCTTTCCCTTCAGGGACTCGGGGACGTCGCCCGCGACGATCCGCTGCGCGAGGCCCTCCACGATCGCGGTCTTGCCGACACCGGGTTCGCCGATCAGGACGGGGTTGTTCTTCGTCCGGCGTGACAGCACCTGGATGACGCGGCGGATCTCCTCGTCGCGGCCGATCACCGGGTCGAGCTTCCCGCTCTCCGCAGCCTCCGTGAGGTCGCGGCCGAACTTCGAGAGCGCCTGGTACGTGCCCTCGGGATCCTGCGAGGTGACTCGGCGCCCCGCGGTGACCTCCGCGATCTTCGCGAGCAGCTCGTCGCGCGGGACGACGTCAAGCGCTAGCAGGAGGTGCTGGGCGGCGACGTACTCGTCCTCGAGCTTCTTCGCCTCGTCGAAGGCGCGGTCGAGCACCTTCGAGAACTGCGCACCGACCTGCGGCTGCTGCTGCGAGCCCTCGATGCGCGGCTTCTGGGCGAGCGCCGCCTCGGCCTGAGCGCGCAGCACGTTCGCGTCGGGGACGAGCTCGCGCGGCAGCTCCTGGTCGAGAAGCGCGATGAGGAGGTGCTCGGGATAGAGCTCGGGGTTGCCGTTCCGGCGCGCGAGCTCCTGCGCTGCCGCGACGGCCTCCTGGGCCTTGATCGTGAGCTTGTTGAAATCCATCTAGCTAGTTGCTCTGCCTTTCGGGAAGCCGCTCGTCGCGTACGAGCACGAGGTCGCGGCGGTACTGCTTGTGCACCTTCTGGACGTCCCGGCGGTGTTGCTCCTGCAGGCGCTCGATCTGCGCGTGCGCTCGGCGGAGCTCGTCCTCGAGTCGCAGGACGAGCTCGACGCCGGCGAGGTTGAGCCCGAGCTCCGTCGTCAGCCGCTGGACGATCCGGAGGCGCTCGATGTCCGCCTCGGAGTAGAGCCGCGTCCCGCCCGGCGTGCGCTGCGGCCGCACGAGGCCCTTCGTCTCGTACATCCGCAGCGTCTGTGGGTGCATGCCGACGAGCTCGGCGGCCACCGAGATCATGTAGATCGGCCGGTCCGCGGTCTCCATCAGGCCTCCTGCCTTCGCCGGTGATAGACGACGTAGGCGACGATCGCGGCGGCGACGAGGGCAGCGCCGATCCAGCCGCCGAGCCGCCACGCGTCGACGGCGCCGTTCCAGGCGAACCACCAGAGGAAGAACTTGCCGAGCAGGCCGGCCTTGGCGAGGCCGATTCCGCCCGCGGCGACGCCGCCGCCGGCCGTCTTCGTGAGGCCGGTGCGGCGGGAGCGCTGCTCCGCCGTCTCCGGCTCGGGCGCCTCGCGGGGCCCCTGCTTGAGGAGCTCCTCGTCCATCAGCCGACCGCCTTCTGCAGCTCCTCGAGGAGCTCGCGCTCCTTCTTGTTCACGCGCTTCGGCACCTGGATCCGCACGCGCGCGAGCACGTCTCCCTTGCCGGAGCGGTTGAGCTTCGGCGCGCCGCGGCCCTTGATCCGCAGCAGCTTCCCGTCCTCCGAGCCCGCGGGGATCTTGAGCGAGACGGCGCCCTCGGGGGTGGGCACCTCGACCTTGCCGCCGAGGGCCGCGGTCGGGAAGGACACCGGCACCTGCACGATCAGGTCGTCGCCCCGCCGCTCGTACGTCGGCGACGGCTCGACCCGCGTGACGACGATCAGATCGCCGTTGGGGCCGCCATGCTGGCCGGCCTCCCCCTTGCCCTTGAGCCGGATCTTGGTGCGGTCCCTGACCCCCGGCTTGATCTTCACCGTG
>DASSVO010000019.1:0-8725 GCA_035706005.1 Gaiellaceae bacterium
CCACGGGGCGGTGCGGGCGCCGCAGACCCGACAGCGGCCGACCGTCGGATCCTCGATCTCGGCGCGCAGCTCCCGGACGACACGGGCCGCCGCGGCCTCCTCGAGCGCCGCGGCGCGCTCGATCGTGACTCCCGCGACCCCGGGGTACTGCAGCGCGAACCAGCGGAGGATCGACGCCTCCCGAGCCGCCTGCTCCGCCTCCTCGAGGCCCGCCGCGTCGAGGCGGCGCAGATCGAGGATCCAGCCGAGCACCGTCTGCTGCGGCTTGTCGCCGGCGACCGCGGCCGCGAGCGTGCCGAGCAGCGGCAGGCCGTCCTCGTCGACCGGCGCTTGCACGAGCTTCCAGACGTCCGCAAGCTCGAGCGTGCGCCGCGCGTGGTGGAGCGCGTCCCGCACCGCATCGAGCCGGGCGAGCAGGGGTTGGATCGACTCCACCTCGAGCCAGCCGTCGATGCTCCAGTAGCGGAGCGCCGCGTGACGCCACGCGTGGAGCGCCGGCTCGAGCTCGTCGACGCGGGCCACGTTGAGGTCGCCGAGCTGCGGACGCAGGCGGCCGCTGTCGACGATGCGGTAGCCGAGATGGCCCTCCTCGATCGGGACGTGCGGCACGAGCGCCCCGCGGACGAGCTCCGGATCCGGATCGGCCCACGGCACGCCGGTGAGGACGCCGACATGGCCGCGTTCGTGGAAGCCGAAGCGGCCGGCGCGGCCCGCGATCTGGGCGATCTCCCACGGCTCGAGGTCGCGGCGCTCGCGCCCGTCGAACTTCGTCGTCTCGGCGAAGAGGAGCGTCTCGCACGGGAGGTTGACGCCGTGCCCGAGGACGTCCGTCGCCGCGCAGACCTCCGCGCGCCCGTCCGCGAACCGGTCGATCTCCTCGCGGCGCGACGCGAGCGGCATGGCTCCATAGAGGCACGCGACGCGCCCCGGATGGAGCTGGTTCAGCTCTCCCGCGAGCCCGATCACCGCGCGGCGGCTGAAGGCGACGACGACCGTGCCTGCCCCGAGACCGGCGATGCCGCGCCGGCCGGCCCAGTCGAGCGGCGCCTTCCGCTCGAAGAAGCGGATCTCGGCCTCTGGAAAAGCGTGACGGACGAGCGGCAGCGCCTCGACCGCGCCGAGCAGGAGCACGTGCCGGTACTCGCCGCCGAGCAGGAGCCGCGTCCAGGCGGAGCCGCGCTCCTCGTCCTCCGCCCACTGCACCTCGTCGAGGACGAGGGTCTCGCCGCTCGCCGGCGCCATCTCGGCGGTGCAGCAGACGATCGGCGCGCCGGGATTGACCCGTTCCTCGCCGGTGACGAGGCCGACGCGGTCCTCGCCGAGCTCCGCCGAGAGGCGTCGGTGCGCCTCCTGCGCCAGCATCCGCAGCGGCGCCGCGTAGACGCCCTTCCCGGTCTCCACGAGGAAGCGGAGCGCGTCGTGCGTCTTCCCGGAGTTCGTCGGCCCGAGGTGCGCGATCACCGTCTCCGGCTCGACGCGCCGTTCCGGCAGTCGGACCGTCAGCTCGGAGACGGGCTTCCGCTGCGGCTGCCGCCGCCGATGCCGCTCGCTCCGACTGGGGCGCTTCTGCCGCTGGTGTCGTCCTCGCGCCATGCGGAGGACGGTAGCGGCGGCCTCAGACCTGCAGGAAGCGGCGGAGCGTGACCGCCGAGCCCGTGGCTCCGAGCAGCAGGCCCGCGCCGAGTAGCGCGATCGCGTTGAGCGTGAACGACAGCGCGTGCACGTCGGATCCGCTGCCGCCGCCGATGTGGGGCAGGATGGACGGCAGCGCGACGGCCTTGCCGAGCACGAGCAGGATCACGGCCAGGATCGAGCCGACGAGCCCGCAGACGAGCCCTTCGAGCATGAACGGGCCGCGAATGAACCAGTTCGTCGCGCCGACGAGCTTCATCACCTCGATCTCCCGTCGTCTCGCGAAGATCGAGAGCCGGATCGTGTTCGCGATCAGCAGTGTCGAGGCGACCACGAGCAGGACGACGGCGATGAGGAAGACGAGCGAGATGACCTTCGCGATCGTGAGCACGCGTTTCGCCGTCGTGCTCCCCCACTTCACGTTGTCCACCCCGGACCAGCTCGCCTGCCGGACCTCCTTGCCGATCAGCGGCGTGTACGACGCGTTCACCGGCACGACGGTGTACGAGTCCGGCAGCGGGTTCGACGGCAGGTTGATCGTGAAGAGCGTCTTGAAGTCGTGCTTCATCTGCGCGAGCGCCTGCTCCTTCGAGACGAAGATGACGTTCTTCACGTGCTTGTCGTTTCGGAGCTTCGCGTAGACGGCGTGCTCCTGCTGCGGCGTCGCGTTGCTCTGGAAGTAGACGTGCACCTGGAGCTCCTTCTGGATGTGGTTGCTCCACGAGAGCACCCAGGTGCCGAGCGCGATGAACAGGCCGAGCAGGCACATACCGATCAGGACCGTCATCGTCGCCGCGAAGGTCGTCGACAGGTTCATCCGGATCGAGGACCAGGCCTCGGAGAAGAGCAGACGAACGCGGCTCATTCGGAGGTGTAGCCCCCGCGCCTCTCGTCACGTGCGAGCCGGCCGCCCTCGAGCGCGATCACCCGCTTGCGCATCTTGTCGACCATCTCGCGATCGTGGGTGACCATGAGGATCGTCGTGCCTGCGCGGTTGATGCGGTAGAGGAGCTGCATGATCCCGACGCTCGTGTCGGGGTCGAGGTTGCCGGTCGGCTCGTCGCAGACGAGGAGCGGCGGGTGGTTGACGACGGCGCGCGCGATCGAGACGCGCTGCTGCTCGCCGCCCGAGAGCTCGTCGGGGAGCGAGTTCATCTTGCTCGCCAGCCCGACCATGGTCATCACCTCGGGCACCTTGCGCCGGATCGAGGCGCGGCTCTCACCCTGCACCTTGAGCGCGTACGCGACGTTCTCGGCCGCGGTGCGGCTCGGCAGGAGCTTGAAGTCCTGGAAGACACAGCCGATGTTGCGACGCAGGCGCGGCACCGTCGAATGGCGCAACCGGCCGAGGTCGCGGCCGCTGAGGATGATCCGCCCGTCCGAAGGCTCGAGCTCCTTCAGCAGCAGGCGCACGAGCGTGGTCTTTCCGGAGCCCGATGCGCCGACGACGAAGACGAACTCGCCCTTGTCGATCGCGAAGTTAACCGTGTCGAGCGCGGTGACGTCCGGCTCGTAGACCTTCGTGACGTTCTCGAACAGGATCATCGAGCCCGTCGCAGGCCTGGCCCCGTTCTCCGCCGGCTTGACCTGACCGTTCGTGGAAGGTGGCACTACGCCTGTGATCGGCTGTTCTATCTGTACGTCAGTCACGTCTACCGGTTCAAGTTGGGCGGGCGAGAGACCCGGCGCCGGTGGAGTCCGTGCGAAGCGAGCCCCCACTCTAGCGCAGGTTTCGGCGCGCTACGAGACTTCTCCCGCAGTTTGGAGCAGATAGGCGCGGATGAAGCCGTCGAGATCGCCGTCGAGGACGCCCTGCGTGTTGCCGACCTCGTGCTCGGTGCGGTGGTCCTTGACGAGCTGGTACGGGTGGAGGACGTAGCTCCGGATCGCGTTGCCGCCGAAGCCCATGGAGACGCCGCCGCGCTCGCGGGCAAGCTCCGCCTCCCGCTCCTCCTCGGCCTTTTCGGCGAGCCGCGAGCGAAGGATCTTGAGCGCGGTGTCCTTGTTGGCCGACTGGCTGCGCTCGTTCTGGACGGCGACCACGATGCCGCTGGGCATGTGCGTGATCCGCACCGCCGAGTCGGTCTTGTTCACATGCTGGCCCCCGGCGCCCGAGGAGCGGTAGGTGTCGATCCGGATCTCGTCGTCGTCGATCTCGATGGCGCCCGCCTCCTCGAGCAGCGGGGAGACGATCACCTGCGCGAAGCTCGTATGGCGGCGGTGCGCCTGGTCGAACGGGCTCAGGCGGACGAGGCGGTGCTTGCCGCGCTCTGCCTTGAGGATCCCGTACGCGTTCTCGCCCCGCACGGTGAACGTCGCCGACTTGAGCCCGTACTCCTCCCCGGGACTCGACTCGATCACCTCGGTCTTGAGCCCGCGCTGCTCGGCCCAGCGGAGGTACATGCGCAGGAGGATCTCGGCCCAGTCCTGCGCGTCGGTGCCGCCGGCGTCGGACTGAATCGTGACGACGGCGTCGCCCGCGTCGTACTCGCCGGAGAAGAGCGCGTCCTCCTGCAGCCGCGCGAGCTCGCCCCGCACGTCGCGGAGCACCGGCTCGAGCTCCTCGTCGGGGAACGTGCCGGCGCCTTCGCGCAGGAACTCGACGTTCGAGGCGAGCTCGTCGTAACGCTGGAGCTTCTGCTGCGTCCGCTGATGCTCGGCCGAGAGACGAGCGGCGCGCTGCTGGTCGTTCCAGAAGTCGGGTTGCGCGAGCTCCTGCTCGAGCTCGTCCTGGCGGGCCTTCAGCGCGTTGGGGTCAAAGGTAACCACGGACCCAGTCGAGCTGGGCCCCGATCTCCTCGAGCTGCTGATCGAGCGGGATCTGAGTCTCGTCGGCCGCCATGGCGACGGTCATCGTAGGCACATCGGGCGCTACCCGTAGGAAGGCCGTTGCACGGCGGGCGCGACCTCAGTGGCGAAGAGGTGGAGCTGCTCGTCCGGGTTTGGCCCGATTGGGACGAATGCGATCGCGTCAACGCCGGTGTCTGCGACTCCCCGGAGTGAGGCGACGACCTGCTCAGGCGTTCCGGCGGCGGCAAGCAGGTCGATGAGGTCGTCCGGAATCCTCGGAGCGATCGCCGCGGGATCGCCCAGCAGGCGTAGCTCGTGGAGTTCGGCATCTCGACCGAGTGGAGCGAGCTGCGCCGTCACGCTGTCCTTGGTCACCATGCCGGCGAGAACCTCGCGAGCGAGTGTGCGGTCTGAGTCGACGCGACCTTTCACGAACACCGTCAGACGATGAGGATCGCTGCGGCCGGCAGCGGTGCGACCTTCCTCGATGTGTTGTCTTGCCCAATGGACGTACGACGGTGGGGATGGCTCGGAGAGGATCGTTCCGTCGGCGCTTCGACCGGAGACCTTCAGGCCGAGCGGACGTCTCACGCCGAGCACGACGGGCGGTCGTAGCTTCGGCGGGTGTTCGAGGCAGACGTCGCGGAGGCTCACATGGTCTCCCTCGACACTGAATCGCTCCCCGGCGAGCAGGCGCTGGATGCTCGCCGTCGTCTCCTCGAGCGCGCGCATGGGCTTCGCCGGAAGCGCACCAATCTGCTCCATCCACTCCGGCACGCCATGCCCGAGCCCGGCGACAAATCGACCCGGATGCAGTCGCGCCAAAGTCGCGATCTCCATCGCCGTAGCCACAGGATTGCGAAACACGACGGGCATCACGCCGACCCCGACCGTGATCCGCTCCGTTACTGCGAGGGCCGTCGCGCTTGCAGAAACGCCAGCAGCGTGGAAGCAGTCTTCCCACACCCAGAGCTCGTCCAGACCCGCCGCCTCGGCGGCGGTCGCGAAGGCGGGCAACTCCTCCGGGTGACGGTCCGCCGTGAAGACGACACCCAGTCTCGTCACCGCTGGTTCGTCACCGGGCGAGCCGGACTCGTCCCAGGTGCTCATGACGACTCCGCCGACATGAAGCCGACGTTACCCGAGCACTCGTCGAAAACGGCCATCGGGCGAGTGCGCCGTCGCTTGGGCCAGTGGTCCGGAATGACCCCGGAGGAGCCGCTCCCAGCTACCCGCCGAGTTCTCTGTCCAGCTCGATCGGCAGCATGAGCCGCGTCGCAAGCTCTCTGGCGTAGCTCTTCGACTTCCAGCCGTGGTCGCTGCGGACATCACCCGTTTCGGCATCCACAACCATTACTGACCCGACCTCGTCGCCTTCGCCTTCGTCGAAGTCCTCGCCTTTGAAATAGACGATGTCGGCCACTGCCATCCCGTTCCCGCGCGCCCTGGGGGGCGTAACGCTTTCCTGGGCCAGTGTTCCGGAATGACCCCTGAAGGCTGTCGGTTGCGGTGGTGTCCACGAATGGGGGAGGCCGGTTGAGGAATCGCGAACCGATAGGCAGACGTATGGGACGCAGGGGTTTAGGCGCGCTGCTCGTGCTTGTGGCGGTCGTTCTCACCGCCGCGACGGTGGCAGGCGCGCACACGGCGATGTTCAAGAAGCCGACGAAGTACCTAGTCCGCCCTCAGGCAAAGTGCCGACGTTCGATGTTCTACCCCGCTGGACAGCCGGGCCGCTTGATCCCTGCGCCAGGGCGGCCGGGGCTGAGCGCGAAGGCCACTTCGAAGTGGTCGGCAGTCGTGACCTGGCGCATCTCACGCGCTGCGCCAGCGAAGTGCAAGACGACGATGCTGGCTATCTCACTCGGCAACTACGCGCAGTGGCTTCCAACGACGAAGGTGATTCACCCCAACGGTCGCTACAGCGGCACCGTTCGCTTGTCGGTGTCTTCTACCGAACTGCCCAGTGACACCGTCATCGGTGAGGCCAACGGGCCGCCTAAGAACGCCGGGGATAGTGGTCCCGCAGGCGTCTTGATTCGCCGTTGAACGGCTTTCGCCTGGGCCAGTTCCGGAATGAGCCCCGAGCGAACGCTACGCTCGGCTCATACCGAAGATGGATCGCGGACCGACCGATGGGGGTCGCGCTGAGGAACTCCAAGTGCCCCCACTACATCGGCTAAAGATGCATTGGGTCGCGGTCGATATACCTGATGGTGAAGCCCCTGGGCATCTTTGCCGGGATCGTCGTGGTCGGCTTGGCCCTGATCGTAGGAGGCCTACGTCTCACCGACCACTCGGCGACCGCCACGCCGCCGCCTGCGCCCATGCCGCTCTCGCAGGCGCAGTTCGTTCGGACAGGGAACGCCGTCTGTGCGGACTACTACCGAGCGCTATTCAAGAGCCAGACGATCAGCCACCCCCAGGCAAAGACCCTGAAGATGATCACGAGGGGCCTGCGCATCCAAGTGCCGCTGATGGACCGTCTCGCCACGGGCCTGCGTCCGCTTGTACCGCCCCGTAGGGACGCAGCCACCTACCGGCGCCTGCTTAGCGTATTGGGCCAAGAGCTTTACGACGCGCACGCAGTGCTTCACGCGTTCGAGACTGGGCAGTTTCGGCGCGGAGTACTAATCGCTCGGCACGGCGGCCATCTGGATAGGGCCTACAACTCCCTTTCGCGGAAGATCGGACTCAAGGTGTGCGGGCTCACCGGTCGGCAGGTGAAAGCTCGGTACGGATAGCCGGCGCCGGCTCGGAGCAGATGGCCTATGGAACCGCGACTCTCGCCTGGGCGAGCGTCCTCTCGCGGACGACTTTCAGGAACCCGTTAGGCCCCGTGGCATTTCTTGAACTTCTTGCCCGAGCCGCACCAGCACGGGTCGTTCCGGCCGACCTTCGGGCCGGACTGAACGGTCTGGACACCCGAGGCCGAGGGCACCCCGCTCATGACGGCCTCTCCCCCGCCCGCGGCCGCGATCGCAGCGGCGCCGGCCGAGGTCTCGTGCTCGTACTGGATGTTCCCGTTCGTCGTCTGTGACTGTTGCGCGAGCTGCTGCTGCGCCTCCTCCGGCGCGAGCTCGGCGTGGAACAGGTGGAGGACGACCTCGCTGCGGATCACGCGGCCGAGATCGGTGAACATCCGCTCGCCCTCGGCGGTGTACTCGACGAGCGGGTCCTTCTGCGCCATCGCGCGCAGGTGGACGCCCTCGCGGAGCGCCTCCATGTTCTCGAGGTGCTCGCGCCAGCGCATGTCGACCACCTGGAGGACGACGAACCGCTCGAGCTCGCGCATCAGGTCGCCGCCGAACTCGTCCTCCTTGGCCTCGTACTCGTCGCGCGCGTCGGCCTGGAACTCCTCGACGAGCGCCTCGCGCTCGACCCGGCCGAGGTCCTCGCGCAGCTCCTTGGCCGTGATCTCGGTCTGGTAGAGCTGCGCCATCGCCTGGGTGAGCGCCTCGAGGTCCCACTCCTCGGCGTACTCCTCCTCCGTGAACAGGTTCACGGTGTCCTCGACGACCTCCTCGATCCAGAGCTTGACCTGATCGGAGAGGTCCTCGCCCTCGAGCACCTGCCGCCGCTGCTCGTAGATCCGCTCGCGGTGCCGGTTGAGGACGTCGTCGTACTTGAGGACGTTCTTGCGCATGACGAAGTTCTGCTCCTCGACCTTCTTCTGCGCGCCCTCGATCTGCCGGGAGAGGATCTTCGCCTCCATCGGCTGGTCCTCCGGGATCTTGAAGCGCTCCATGATCCCCTTGATCCGGTCGCCGGCGAAGAGGCGGACGAGATCGTCCTCCCCGGAGAGGTAGAAGCGCGTCTCGCCCGGGTCGCCCTGGCGGCCCGACCGGCCGCGGAGCTGGTTGTCGATCCGGCGCGCCTCGTGGCGCTCGGTGCCGAGCACGTAGAGGCCGCCGACCTCGCGTACGCCCTCGCCGAGCTGGATGTCGACGCCGCGTCCCGCCATGTTCGTGGCGATCGTGACGGCGCTGCGCTGGCCCGCGTCCTTGATGATCTCGGCCTCGCGCGCGTGCTCCTTCGCGTTGAGGACGTTGTGCTTGATCCCCTTGCGCGTGAGGAGCTGGGAGAGGTACTCCGAGGTCTCGACCGCGATCGTGCCGACGAGGACGGGCTGGCCCTCGCGCGTCCGCTCCTCGATGTCGCTCACGACGGCCGCGAACTTCCCTTCCTTCGTCTTGAAGACGAAGTCGTTCTCGTCGGCCCTCGCCACGGGGACGTTGGTCGGGATCTCGACGACTGACAGGTCGTAGATCTCGACGAACTCCTTCTCCTCGGTCTTCGCCGT
>DASSVO010000020.1:0-14736 GCA_035706005.1 Gaiellaceae bacterium
TCGTGGCGAGCTACGACGTGGCGATCGTCGGCGCCGGGCCCGCAGGCTCGACCGCCGCCTACCGGCTCGCAGCCGCCGGCGCGCGCGTTCTGCTCCTCGACAAGGCGACCTTCCCGCGCGACAAGCCGTGCGGCGGCGGCGTCACGGGGCGCGCCGCGCGGCTGCTGCCGTTCTCCATCGAGCCGGTGGTGGAGGACGTCGTCGACCGGCTCGAGTGCGGCCTCCGGTACCGGCACCGCTTCACGCGCCGCGCCCGCGCGCCGCTCGCGTACATGACCCAACGGCGGCGGCTCGACCACTTCCTCCTCCGGAAAGCGGCGGAGGCAGGCGCGGAGGTGCGAGTGGGGGAGACCGCGGATGCGCTAGAGCTCGACGCGCGGATCGTGATCGGCGCAGACGGCTGCAACGGCTCGTCGGCGAAGCAGCTCGGGCTTGCCGAGGGCGTCGTCCACGGCGTGGCGCTCGAGGCGAACTACCCCTACGAGCCGCGGTATGCGGGCGCGATGGTGCTCGAGATCGCCGTGATCCGGGGCGGGTACGGCTGGATCTTTCCGAAGGGCGACCACGTGAACGTCGGGGTCGGCGGGAACGGGGAGGAGGGGCCGCGCCTGCGGGGGGAGCTGCGGCGGATGTGCGAGGCCTATGGGGTCGACCCGGACGCGGCAAGCGACACGCGCGGCTACCGGCTGCCGCTGCGGCTGCCGGGCACGCGGCTCGCGCGCGGCAGGACGGCCGTGATCGGCGACGCAGCCGGGCTCGTCGACCCGTTCTCCGGCGACGGGATGTACGAGGCATTCCTCTCCGCGCAGCTCGTCTCGGACGCCGCGGTCGACGTGCTGGCCGGCCGCGCCGAGGACCTCGAGGCGTACCAGACCGCCGTCGAACGGCGGATCGCGCCGCTCACCCGCGCAGGTTGGGGGGCGAAGCACGCCTTCGAGCGCTTCCCGCACGCGACGTATGCGCTCGCGCGGCTCCCGGTCACGTTCCGCGCGCTCGAGAAGCTGCTGCGGGGTGAGCTGTCCGAGCCGGCCGCCGCCCGCGGCGTCGAGCGCGCGGCGATCCGTGCGATCTATGCGCTCTCGCGGGCCGCCGTCAGCCGGAGTTACTGATCAGCTGCATCATCTTGAACATCGGCAGGTACATCGCGATGATGATGACGCCGACCATCATCCCGACGCCGATCATCATGATCGGCTCGATGATCGAGGTCAGGGACTGGATCGCGGCGTCGACCTCGTCCTCGTAGAAGTCTGCGATCTTGCTGAGCATCTTCTCGAGCTCGCCGGTCTCCTCACCGATCTTGACCATCTGACTGACCATGGGCGGGAAGAGCGGGTCGTTCGTCAGCGGCTCCGCGATCGGGACTCCCTCCTGCACCTTGATCCGCGCCTCGGTCAGTGCCCTCTCGACGAGCCAGTTGCCCGCCGTCGAGCCGGAGATCTCGAGCGCCTTGATGATGTCGACGCCTGCGGCCACGAGCGTCGCGAGCGTGCGCAGCAGCCGCGCCATCGTCACCTTGAGCACGACCTCGCCGATCTTCAGCGGGATCCGGAGCTTGAACCGGTCCCACGCCTGCCGGCCGGACTCGGTCTTCTTGTAGCGGAGCCCGCCCCAGACGAGGGCGATGACCAGCGGGAAGATGATGTACCACCGGTCGCGGAGGAGGTTCGAGGCGTCCACCACGACCTGCGTCAGCATCGGCAGCTTGCCGTTCAGCTCGGTGAAGATCTTCGCGAAGATCGGGACGATGAACAGGAGCATCGCGCAGAGCACGAGCGTCGCGAAGGTGAAGACGACGGTCGGGTACACCATCGCGCCCTTGACGCGGCGCTTGAGCTTCGTCTCCTTCTCGATCTGGTCGGCGACGCGGTCGAGGACGTTGTCGAGCATTCCCGACGCCTCGCCTGCCTGCACCATGGAGACGTACAGCTCGTTGAACACCTTCGGGTGGCGCGCCATCGCCTGCGAAAGGAGAAGGCCTCCTTCGACGTCGGCGCGGAGCTCCGAGATGATCTCCGCCAGGTAGACGTCGTCCGTCTGCTCCTCGAGGATGACCAGCGCCGCGACGATGTTCAGGCCCGCCTCGATCATCGTCGCGAACTGGCGCGAGAAGACCTGCATCGAGCGAGGCTTGATCTTCTTGAAGGCCGTGCGCAGGTTCTCCTCGCCGCTCGCCGGCAGTTCGCGGAGCTCGTGCGCCAGCAGGCCGCGAATGCGGAGCTGCTCGCGTGCCGCCTCGAGGTCAGGGGCGTGGATCTCGCCGACGGTCTCGAGACCCTCGATGCTGATTGCGGTGTAAGCGAATCCGGCCATGGCTAGCTCTGACAGGCGGTCGACGCCGGGTCGGGGGCGCTGCCCAGGCCGCTCTGGGTGCACCGCGAGAACGTCGACTGGCTCTTGGCGACTGCCTTGCTGTCGACGTCGTCACTCACGGTGACCGTCACCAGCTCCACCGCGCTGCGGCTGCCGGAATAGGCGGCGCCGGTCGACGCGTCGACGGACACGACAACTTTGTACTTCCTGCCGTCTGGCGAATTCGGCCATGGGTCGATCGTCGTGTTCGCGATGCTCGAATAGGCCGTGTTGTGGAGCTTCTCCATCTCCTGGTCGGCGATGGCTGCCGCCGTAGAGATATGGCTCGCTCGGCGGAGGGTCGTTGCCGCAGCCGTGAACGCGCCGATCGTCGCAAAGATGCCGACGTTGAGCACGAGAAGCGCGATGAGGAGCTCGATGAGCCCGAGCCCGTCCTCGTTATGGAGCCTTGCGAGGAGCCGGTTCGGCCGTGCGCTCCGGAGGTCGATGACCGCAGCGGCGTTCACGAGGCGGAGAGAAGCTCCAGCTTGTAGCGAACCCCGTCCGCCGTGTCGACGAGGGTCAGCGACTTCCCGGCGGCCAGGGTGACCGTTTGCGCACCGCTGGCGTACGAGCCGTTCGCGATGCCGATCCTCGCGACGCCGCGGGTGATCGAGACGAGCTTGAAGAGCGGGTTCGCGCTCGGGAAGCTGGCCCCGATCCGGACGGTCTGGACCTTGCCGTTGACCTGGAGCGTCACGGCTCCGGTCTTGGCGAGCGTCCGAGCAGACGTCTGCACGGGCGCATAGCTGCTGGAGCCGCTGCTGCTGCTGCTGCTGCTGCCGCCGCCGCCACCGCTGGCGCTCGCTCCCGACCCGCTCGAGGGCGAGGCAGTGATGTCAGCCGCCGAGACCTGCTGCACGAACGGGTCCTTGCCGGCGAAGTGGCTGAACGAGTAGAGCTGAGACTTCGACCGCCGCGGCGCCACGTCGGAGTTCGGCAGCTTCGTGCTCGCCGTCGGCACGGCGGTCACTGCGGTTCCGGGAGTCGCCGTCGTGCCGGGAGTCGCCGTCGTCGTGGCGGGAGGCGGCGTGCTGGTGCTGCCTCCGCCGCGGTGGAGGACCTTGGGCACCTCGAAGGCAAGCACGGCTGCGAGCACGACGACTCCACCGATGGCCATCCGCTTCGCCCGGCGGTCCTTCGCCTGCCGGAGGTCCTGCATTCTGCTCTTGCGGCTCATGAAGTCCCTCCGCTCGTGCTCGGGGCAGCTGAAGTCCCATTCGAGGTCGTCGTGGTGGCGCCGGTCGTGGTCGTCGCCGTCGTATCCGTGGCGCCCGGAGTCGTCACAGTCGAGACCGGGGTCTGGGGTACGAAGGCGTCGATCGTGAGCGTCGCCTGGACCTGCGGCCAACCGTTCGTCCCCTGGGCGAAGGCGACGTCGGTGACGTCGAAGAGCCGCCCTGCGGTGAAGAGATTGCCGTTCTCCACGCGGACGAGGTTGCGCAGCCGCTGGAGGAAGCTCAGGAGGTTGTAGAAGCTGCCGGTGAACTGGACCTGGATGGGCTCGGCTGCGAATGGATCGGTCGTGCCCACTGTGGTGCCGGACGCTCCCGCCAGGCCGGGCTGGATCTGGTCGAAGGTGATCCCGGACTGCAACGCGAGCGCGTCGAGCTGCAGGATCACGTTCGGCGTGTCGAGCTGGCTCGGCATCGCCTGCGTGAGGTCGAAGATGCTTGCCGCGCGAACGGCCGGCAGCGCCTTCTTGAACGCACTCGACTTGTTCTGGTCGATCTGCGTCTGCACCGCCGCGGTCTGCTTCTTCAGCTTGGCCGCCTCGCTCCGCTTCGGCGAGATGGCGACGAGGTAGCCGAGGACGACGACGAGGAAGAGCGCGCCGGCGATCACCGCCGCCTGCGCCCTGGGCGACAAGCTTGCGAGACGGGCGCTCACGAGGCTCCCCTTCCATTGCGGATGTCCGAGACGATCGTGAAGTTGATGACTCTCTGGTTGCCGATCACTCCAGCCTGGCTCTGCTGGAGCTGCACGTTCCTGAGGTCGGGCAGGACCTCGAGCCGCTCGAGCAACCGCGCGACGCCGGCCTGGCTGTACGTACTCCCCTGCAGGGTGAGCGCAGTGGAGGCAGCCGGGAATGCGCTCGAGGTCGTGGTGGCGGTCGCGGTCGACGTGACCGAAGGATCAAGGGGGACGGATCCGGTCACGTTCGTGAGCCAGACGTCGTCGGGCAGCACGAGCGCCGTGCGGCGCAGGATGCGATCCCACGCGACGCGCTTGCCGAGCGCCGCGGCGAGGGCGAGCGACCGCTGCTCCCGCTGGCTGAGGATCGACGAGCGGAAGGCCTGGGCCTCCGCCGAGACGTGGTGCGCCGGAGTCGCTGCGAGGACGGCCCGCGCGGTGGAGAGGTTCTGGCGCTGCCGGTCGACGCTGCGGTTCGCGAGCAGGAAACCCCCGACGAGAGCGAGGACGACGGCCGCGCCGCCGATCCCGGCGCCGAGGGCGACGGTATTGGTCCGTTCGCGCTTCAGCTCGATCTGCTGGCGGGGGAGTAGGTTGACGGCGCGCATCAGTCCTCGATTCCCAGTCCGATTGCGACGGCGAGGGAGCCGTCCTGGCCACCGGAGCTGATGCCGTGCCCCGAGCCGACGCGTGCGAACGGGTCGGCGACACGGACGCTGATGCCGATCAGCTCCTCGAGCTGCTCGGCGAGACCCTGGAGGTGGGCGCCGCCGCCGGTGATCGTGATCTCGGCGAAGCCCAGGGAGTCGGGCTGATCCTGGTAGAAGTGAAGGGAGGAGGCGAGCTCGCGCGCCAGGCCGTGCACCTCGCGGCGCGCCGCCTCGACGGCCTTCGTCGTGCGCTCGTCGGCCGACTCCTCGGAGGCCTTGCTCGAGATGTCGAGCGACCGCTTGAGGCGGTCCGCCTCGCCGGCGTCGACCTCGAGCGCGCGCTCGATCGCGGCCGTGACGCGGGCGCCGCCCCAGTCGAGGACTCTCGTGAACTCGCAGACGCGCCCGTCCGAGACTGCGACGGTGGTGCGGTCGTGTCCGATCGAGACGGCGACTCGGGCAGCCTCGGCGCGCTCGCCGGCGGAGAGCGGCTCGCCGCCGACCGCGCGCAGCAGGGCAAACGCCTCGATGTCGATGCCTGCGAGCTCGATCTTCGCCGCGGCGCAGGTAGCCGCGAAGCGGTCGACGAGGTCCCGGTACGCGACCGCGAGCAACACGCGGTCGGGAGCCGAGGTGTCCTCGACGACGTGGTAGTCGAGCATCGCCTCCTCGATCGGGATCGGCAGCGTCTCGTAGGCGCGGAAGCGGATCGCATTGGCGAGCTGCCGCGGGTCGTCGACCGCCGGGCGCTCGAAGAGGCGGACGCCGGTGCGGCTGCTGCCGATGCCGAGGCGGACGTTCTTGCGCGGGAGGTCGGCGGCCGAGAAGAAGGCAGCGATCTCGTTGGCGAGCGCCTCGGAGTCGCGTACCTCGCCTCCGGCCACGACGTCCGGCGGAAGCGTGTGCCGCGCGGCCTTGACGAGCTTCGGGCTGCCGTTGTTCACGACCACGGCTGCGGCGAGCTCGGAGGCGCCGATGCTGAGGCCGACGAGCTGCTTGTGCCGGCCGCCCGAATTGGCGGAGGAGGATTTGCGCTGCTTCGGCGCGCGCTTCGGCGCCGAGCCCCGCTTCGCAGACTCGTTCTTCGGCGCTTCCTCGTGCTCCGGGGTCGTGGTCTCGACGGTCGGGGCCTTGGCTGTCGCCGACGGCTTGCGCTTGAAGGAGAGGTCCTTCTTCAGGAAATCGGTGATCCCGCTCACTGTGTGGCTCCTGCGACTCGGAGGCCGCGGAGGGCCTCGGGAAGGTGTTCGTCGGAACGCGGTGCAAGGCCGCTGCGTGCGAGCAGGGCTTCGAACTCCTCGCGCCGGCTCGTCACGTTGTACGCGGTCTCGCGTGAGATCTGGCGGCTGAGCACGAGCTCGGACAGGGACTGCTCCATCGTCTGCATCCCGCGCGAGGTGTTCGTCTGCATCACGGAGTAGATCTGCTCGGTCTTGCCCTGGCGTACGAGGTTCCGGACCGCGTCGTCCGGCAGCAGCACCTCGAGGGCGGGCACGCGCTTGCGGCCGTCGGCGGTCGGAAGGAGCGTCTGCGTCACGACGCCCTGCAGCGACGCGGCAAGCTGCATCCGCACCTGCGCCTGCTGGGCGGCCGGGAAGACGTCGATGACACGGTCGATCGTGCTGGGCGCGCTCTGCGTATGCAGTGTCGCGAGCACCAGGTGCCCCGTCTCGGCCGCGGTCAGCGCGGTCGAGATCGTCTCGAGGTCGCGCATCTCGCCCACGAGGATCACGTCGGGGTCCTGCCGGAGCGCGCCGCGCAGCGCTTCGGCGAACCCCTTCGCGTCGGCGCCGACCTCGCGCTGGTTCACGACCGAGGTCTTGTGCTGGTGGAGGAACTCGATCGGATCCTCGATCGTCACGATGTGCTCTGACCGGCTCTCGTTGATCGAGTCGATCATCGTCGCGAGCGTCGTCGACTTACCGGAGCCCGTCGGGCCGGTCACGAGCACGAGGCCGCGCGGCTCGCGCGCGAGCTGGAGGAGCACATCCGGCAGGCCGAGCTCCTGGGCCGACTTGATGATCTGCGGCACGAGGCGGAAGGCCGCGGCGAGGCTGTCACGCTGGAAGAAGACGTTGACACGGAAGCGGGCGATGCCGGGGACGGAGTAGGAGAAGTCGATCTGGCGATCGATCTCGAGCCGCTTCTGCTGCTCGGTCGAGAGGACGCGATAGAGAAGGTCGCGCGTCTCCTCCGGCGAGAACGGCTCGAAGTCCTCGAGCGGCCCCAGCTTGCCGCGCAAGCGCAGCAGCGGCGGCGAGCCCGCCGTGACGTGGAGGTCGGAGGCGTTCTCGGCGGCGGCGCGCTCGAGAAGCGTGTCGATGGAGAAAGGCTGCGGCGTCATGCGAAGCGAGCTATCGGCGGGTGATGTCGCCCGCTTTAGGGAGCCCGCCGGGAATCACTCGGTCGAGGGAAAGCGAGGGTGCGTCGAGCGGGGATCCCCCACGGTGGGTGACCCGCCCGCGGGGCGAATCACTCGGTCGGGGGGATCAGCCGCCGGGCGCGCTGCCGATAGAGGCCGGGTCTGGGTACCCGTCCAATCAAAGGAGAACTGCATGCATTCCCTCAGACAGCGCATCAACAAGGACGAGAGCGGCTTCACACTCATCGAGCTCCTCGTCGTCCTGATCATCATCGGCATCCTGCTGGCGATCGCCGTGCCGTCGTACCTCGGCTTCCGGGACAAGGCTCAGCAGACGGCCGCCGCTGCGGACGTCCGTGAGGCGATTCCTTCCGTCGAGGCGTACTACGGCGACCAGCAGCCGACGAACACGTACACCGGCATCGGTGACGCCGCCGGCGCGCCGACTGCTGCCATCAAGGCCTACGACTCCGGTATGAGCAAGGGCCTCGTGATGTTCGGCAGCGACACCGGCTACTGCATCTCCGAGAAGCAGGGCGCCAACCACTACGCGAAGGTGGTCGGTCCCGGCGGCACGGTTTACACCGACAAGTCGGCCGCCCCCAACACCGTCACGGGCCTCTGCACGAGCGCGGCCGGCTAGTCCGGACGCTCTCACGCAACACCCAAGAGGGCGCGGGAGACCGCGCCCTCTTCTTTTCCTTCTTACCGACGTATCCCCCGTTTCAGGGAGGCCCGGGCCGCCGGGCCTGCCGATAGGAGGCACATGAACGCGACGTTGAGCACGCGCCAGCTCCGGCTCGTCGGCCTGCTCGTGGTGGTCGTTGTCGCCGCCGCCGGCTACCTGGTCGTCGCCAGGCACAAGTCGACCACGCAACCGAGCACGGCGCCGTCGACGACGCCCGTTAGCACTCCGGCGCACACGACGCCCACACCGACCAGGCCTCACAAGCACGTCACGACGCCCGTCAAGCTCGATACGCACGGGCTGCCGGTCAAGGTCGCACTGGCGCTCCGGAAGCATCCGGTCGTCGTCGTTGCGCTCGGCCAGCCCGGAAGCGACGTCGACGCAATCGCCGCCGCCGAGGCGAAGGCCGGGGCAGAGGAGATGAACGCCGGCTTCGTGCAGCTCAACGTTCGCCGCCAGGGTCCCGGCAACGCGATCCTCCACAAGCTCGGCGTCCTCACCACGCCGACCGTCCTCGTGGTCAAGCGCCGGGGCGGCGTCTACTCCGAGTTCGACAAGGGCTTCGTCGACCGCGACGTGGTCGCGCAAGCCGTCGCCGACGCGCGCTGATGAGAAGGGGCGGCCGCTCTCAGGCTGCCGAGGCCGAGCCGCGGGAGCTCTTCGTCCGTAGCGCGAGCCGGTTCGGGCGTCCCGTCGTGACGATGCGGGCCCGCGACCTCGGTGACGCGTGCGTCGTCGACATCGAAGTGGAAGGCCGCGAAGACGGGGCGGAACCGCGCTCGTACAGCTTCGCGGACCCCCAGCAGGCGAGCACGTTCGTGACCGAGGCCGTTGAGGCTCTCGTCTACCTCGGCTGCGAGATACACGCCTGAGAGGCGCGAGCGAGGACCCCGTGGATCCGGTGCAGAGGGACGACGGCGAGTTCCAGGGCCACGACCCTGAGCCCGGCGCCGACATCATCGCTCTCCCTCAGCTCGAACGGCTCCCTCCGGATCCGGACGGCCTCGACGCCGCCGGCTCCGGCCCGGCCAGCTTCACAACGGACAATCGCTCGGCCCGCCTCGAGGCACTCGAGCTCGTCCGGGCGGCCGTCGAGCTCGCAGACCGGATCGAGAAAGATGCGCAGGAAACCGCCAAGGACCGGCTGACGCGCACCGAGGAGGAGGTCCGGCTCCGCCGGCTCGCCCTCGACGAGCGCGAGACGCAGCTCGATCACTTCAAGCGCGATCTCGAGGCCGCGCGCGAGCAGCTGACGCGGGTCGAGCAGGAGCTCACGGAGCAGCGGCAGCAGGCGCTCGACGCCGCGGGTGAGGCGCAGGCGCGCCTGACGGCCGCCCAGGAGGAGGCCGGCGCGACGCTCGCGGCCGCGACCGAGCGCGCCGAGGCGCTGCAGGCGGAGGCGCGGGCGGAAGCCGAGGGCATCGTCGCCGCCGCGCGGGGCGAGGCCGAGTCGGCCACTGAGGGTGTTCGGTCGGAGGCACACGCAGCCCTCGAAGCCGCACGCGCGGAGGCCCAGACGATCCTCGAAGCCGCACGTGCGGAGGCGGCAGAAGTCCTCGCCGGCGCAAGTGCAGAGGCCGCGCAGACGACCGAGAGCGCGCGCTCGGCCGCCGAGGAGCTGCAGGCGCAGGCGCGCGTCGAGGCGCGTGACATCTCCGACAGCGCCCGCCGCGACGCCGAGCAGCTGCTCGCCGAGGCGAACTCCGCCGTCGCCGAGCCCGCGGTCGAGCCCGAGCCCGAAGCACAGGCCGAGCCCGAGCCCGCTCCCGCCGAGCCGGAGCCTGGCGCCGAGGCCGAAGACCCTGCTCCCGAGGCCGAAGCGGCCGAGGAGCCCGCTCCCGCCGCCGGGTTCACCCCGCCGCCGAGCTCGCTCGAGGACCTCGCGGCCGCCAGCCGGCCGAAGCGCTTCAGCTTCAAGAACAACAGCTAGGCAGTCGGTGCGGCGGCCTCGCGGCCTTGTGTCGATTCCGCCTAGATCGTGCTGACGCGGGCGAGCTCTTCGAGCGACGTGAGGCCGGCGAGGACCTTCTCGATCCCGTCGTTCCAGAGGCTCGACATCCCACCGTCGATCGCCGCCCGCTCGAGCTGCTCGTGGCTCGCCTTCCGGGCCGCGAGCGCCGACAGCTCCTCGTTCATCGTCAAGAGCTGGAAGACGCCGATCCGGCCGCTGTAGCCGGTCTGCCGGCAGCGGACGCAGCCGTTGCGGCGGAAGAGCTCGACCTTGCCGTGGCGGAGCTCCTCGGGAATGCGGGCCTGAATGAGCTCCTCCTTGCCGGGCGTGTACAGCTCCTTGCAGTGCTCGCAGAGCCGCCGCGCGAGGCGCTGCGCGAGCACGCCGGTGACCGCCGCTCCCGTCAGGAAAGGCTCGACGCCCATCTCGTTTAGGCGTGTCAGCGCCGCCGGGGCGTCGTTCGTGTGCAGGGTCGAGAGGACGAAGTGGCCGGTGAGGGCCGCCTCGATCGAGATCTTCGCGGTCTCGACGTCACGGATCTCGCCGACCATCACGACGTCGGGGTCCGACCGCAGGATCGAGCGCAGCGCCGTGGCGAACGTCAGCCCGGCGCGCGGGTTGATCTGAACCTGGTTCAGGCCGGGAAGCCGGTATTCGACGGGGTCCTCGACCGTGATCACGTTGATCTCGGGGCGATTGATCTCGGTCATCGCCGAGAAGAGCGTGGTCGACTTGCCCGACCCGGTCGGGCCCGTGACGAGCAGGGCGCCCGTGGGCCGGTGGATCAGCTGCCGCAGTCGCTCCTGCATCGCGGTGCCCAGCCCGACCTCTTCGAGCGTCGGGGGCTTCTTCGACTTGTCGAGGAGGCGCATCACGACCGACTCGCCCTCGACCGTCGGCAGCGTGGCGACGCGGACGTCGAGCATCCGGCCCGCCGCGGACGCTGAAAGCGAGATGCGCCCGTCCTGTGGCTTCCGGCGCTCGGCGATATCGAGCTTCGCGAGCACCTTCAGACGCGTCGTCACGCCGATCGCGCTCCGCCTCGGGATCCGCTGGGTCTCGTGGAGCACGCCGTCGATGCGGAAGCGGACCACGAGCGCGTCGGCCTGCGGCTCGAAGTGGACGTCGCTCGCGCCGTCCTCGGCGGCCTCGAAGATGATCGAGTTGACGAGGCGGACGAGCGGCGCGTCGGAGATGCCGTCGTCGACCTCGAGGTCGTCGGCCTCCTCCTCCTCGTCGATCACCTCGAACTCGGCGACCTCTGTCAGGCCCGATCGGCTGCCGAAGGCTTCTGCCGTCCGGGCGAGCCGGCCGAGCTCGCTCGCGATCTCCTCGCTCGCGGCCACGCGCAGGGCGATGGGGTGGCGAGTGGCGAGGCGCAGAGCGTCGATGCCGTGGATGTTCTGGGGATCGGAGATCGCCACACACAGGGAATCGCCTTCGAAGGCGTACGGCACGGCGTTGATCTGCTCGAGGACGTGCAGGGGGACGGAGCTCGCAGCGATCGGGTCGATGCCGACGTTGCCGAGCTCGATCACGGGGAGCCCGTGCTGCGCGGCGACGATGCGGGCGATGGCCTCGCTCGACGCGAGCCCTTCGTCGATCAGCACCTGCACGACCGGCTGGTGCTTCGCCTTCTCGCGGAGGACCTCGAACTTCGCCTCGGGAATCAGGCCTGTCGTCTCGAGCAGGTCGACGACCAGCTCACCCATGAGCTGGGAGATGGGAGCCGGTGCGGCGGGGCCCTTGGGAGAGGAGCCGCCGCCGGGGCTCATGGCAGCTTGAGCAGACACCGCAGTCGCCTCAATTCAGGACCCCGAGATAGGCGTGGAGGATGTGGTCGCCGGCGAAGAGCGCCACCACAGCGCCGGCGGCGAGGAACGGGCCGAACGGGATCGCCATCTTCCGGGCCCGCGCGCCGTGCCGGGCGAGGAGCACAGCGCTCGGGACGAAGGCGAACAGGAGCCCGAGCATGATCCCCACGGGCGTCGTGCGGCCGAGGAGGGCGCCGATCAGGAGCGCGAGCTTTACGTCGCCCATGCCCATCCCGCCCGGATACGCGATCGCGGCGAGCAGGAGGAAGCCGGCGGCGCCGGCCGCGCCGATCGCCCACTCCGGCGACGGATGCGAGACCGTCTGCAGCGCCAGCACGGCGGCCGCGGCGGGCACCACGACACGGTTCGGGACGATGCGGAGCTCGAGGTCGGTCGCGGTGACCACGACGAGAGCGGCACAGGCGATCGCGGCTGCGGCCGCCTTGAGGGTGAGCCCGAACGCGAGCACGCAGCCGACGAGGAGGAGCGCCGTCGCGAGCTCGATCGCGAGGTCGCGCGGCGGGATGCGGACACCGCACCGGCGGCATCGTCCGCGCAGCAGCGCATAGGAGAGAACCGGGACGTTGTCGTACCAGCGGATCGGCGTCTCGCAGCTCATGCACGCCGAGCCGGGATGCACGACGGAGCGGTGCAGGGGCACGCGCGCGGCGACTACGCCCAGAAAGCTCCCGAAGGCGAGCCCGGGCACGAACACGAGCGGCAGAACGAAGTCCATCTCTCTGTTATCGACACCCGGGAGGCGCCGCTTGAGCGCGAGGCCGCGCTGCGCCTCAGCCGCCGTACTGGAAGTTCGTGGGCGGGTTGATCCAGAATCCGCCGGGCTGGTGGTCGATCGACCACGGAGCGATGCCGAGGTGCGGGAAGGTGCCGCCGAACTGCTGCCCCAGGACGACCGTCTTCGTGCCCGAAACGAGCGGCCCTTCGGTCTCGGCGCTCTGGCCGGTGGCGACGGTATTGGTGGCGTAGAGACCTCCTTCGAACGCCGACTGCGACGGCCCGACGGTCACGCCCGTCGTTCCGTTCGAGGCGAAGATGAGAAGCCTCTTGTTGGGGTCCCAGTTGCTGCTCCAGTCACAGTCGGTCCCCTGCGTGTTGATGAGGGCACAGAGCCTCTCGCCGTTGATCGTGATGTCGCCGCTGGCGAAGATGACGGCCTGGCAGTCGCCTTTGTTGGTGCAGTTGTTGCCCGCCGCGCCCGTGTACTGGATCGGCTGGTTGCCGGTCGTCGTCGCGGTGACGCTGCCGTCGAAGAAGACGGTGCCGACCACCCTGAGTATCCGCTTCGTGGGATCCCACGACAGCTGCCCCTGGCCCGTCTGGCACGTGTAGGCCGTGGCGGGCGTCAGGTTGAAGACAGTGGGAAGGCTGCCGTTCGGCTGGCCCTCGTTGGGGCCGAAGATCTGGTCGTTGTCGAATTGCACCGTTCCACACGGGAACTTCGGCCCCGGCGAGGCGAACGAGTACCAGCCGCCGGGCGGCGACCCGGTGCACGCTCCCGAGGCCACCTCGGCCGCGGATCCGCTCCAGCAGATCTTCGGCGGCGCGATGCCCACGAAGTCGGCGGCTGGCGCGGTCGCGACCCACGAGGTCGGGTTCTGCACGTAGATGTTCGTGTCCTGTTTCCCGTTGAGCATGGGCTCGCTCACGCAGGGCGTGTACTGGGTACCGGAGGGGCCGGCGCAATAGCCGCCGACGTGGGCGGATGTGACAGGTGCGGGCGTCTGGCAGGTGTTCGCGTTGAGCTTCGCACAGCCGATCCACGCCTGCTTGTTGCTGATGTTGAGATAGCCGCCGACGTACGTAGGCGCGTTCACAGTCGAGGAGTTGGCCATGCAGAGGTTGCCGCCGACGTAGAGCGGGATCGTGACGTTGACGCCCTGACCGATCGACGTGTCGCACCCGGTCGTAGGCCCGAAGGGCGAGTAGACGGAATTCCACACGAGGCCGTCGTAGGTATCAGGCGGCGGCGCGTTGACCTCCACCTGCGCATGCATCGTCTTCACGATCTTCGATCCGGAGACACCGCTCGGGTTCGAGACGCTCGCCTGCCCGTAGAGCGTCCAGATCACGTGCGGGATGCCATTTTGATCCATCTGCTGGGTATTCAGCGTCCCCCACCACTTGACGGTGTTGCCGCTGTAGGTCGCCGACTGTGGCGTCGCGGGCGCCGGGCCAGGCAGCACCGCTCCGGTGCTACCAGGGGGGATCTCGATGGTGGCTGCATTGTTGGGGTCGGAGAGCACCGCGACGGCGTTGTTGACGCCGGCCTCGGCGAGCGACGTTGCGAGCTGCGCAGCCTTCTGATAATTCGAGGCCCGCTGGTTGCCGGCGGTGAAGAACATCACTGTGCCCAGCGACACCGCCAGGAACGTCATGACGAGCAGGGCGAGCACGAGCGACTGGCCGTGCTCGTCCCGGAGCCGGGGGGTAAGGGCGGCACGGATCAGCTGCATGGTGCGGCCACCGAGGTGTTGCGGGGCGTGATCGAGTCGGTGAGCGTGTACTTGCCCTTTGTGTTCGCGACGTTCGCGTCGACGAGGAGCGACACCCCCACCTGCGGGCGAGCGGTGCTGGACGAGGTGCAGGTGTAGACGACATTCGTCGTGAGGGAGCCGGCCCGCCGAGTGCCGTTGTTGTAGGCGCAGGTGCCGGCCGCGCCCGTCAGCCGGTAGAGCGCGAACGGGAGGGCGTGGCTCGCAGAATCTGCGCACCACGTGACCTGGGTGGTACCGCTGCTGCATCCGGTGCTCGTCGGAGTACTGGTGTTCGGCTCGGTGAGGGTTACGAGGGAGCCAGACGCTTGTCCCGTCACTTGGCTGACGATCGCCGAGCACGCCGAACCGATGTCCGTCCGCATGGCCGACAACGCGAGGCGCGCATTTTGTTGCGCCTGAAAGCGTTCGTTCATATCTGTCGTCGCGTTGAGCCCGCCGACGAACATCGTGAGGATGCCGGCCATGACGACCGAGAGGATCGCCATGGTC
>DASSVO010000021.1:0-18264 GCA_035706005.1 Gaiellaceae bacterium
AGGTTCGAATCCCGTATGCGCCTCTACGCGCTACACATTGCGATGAAGCCCTTTTGCCTGGTCGCCGTAACGGCCGTGCTGGGCTGCCTGGTCCTCGCGGCCTGCGGTAGTGGCCGCCTCTCGAAAGCCGGCTATCAGAGCCAGCTGGCCGTGATCCTGAACGGGGGCGTTCTGGCCCACAACGCGCTCTCGCTCGGCGCTGCCAACGTCCCGACGGTGCCGCAACTGCAGACGAAGCTGCGCAGACTTGCGTCGGCCGAGGATCAGCTCGGAGACGAACTTTCAGCGCTGAAGCCGCCGAAAGATGCAGTCGCGGCCAACGCGGAGCTCGCGAAGGGAGAGCACGACGACGCCGCCGAGTTGCGAGGCCTGATCCCCAGGCTGTCGAGGTTCTCGGGCCCGCGGCAGGCTCTCCACTTCCTCAACCGCATCGGACACACGAACGGCGGCCGGGAGCAAGACGAAGCGATCGCGAAGCTGAAGAAGCTCGGCTACGCGACGGGGATCCAGCCATCGAGCCCCGCCGCGTAACGGCTTCTGGCTAGCGCGCCTGCTGGTTGTGCACCGGGAACGCGGTCTCCTGCGGAGGGGTCGGGAACCCGCCCTCGATGCCCGCGTGCATCGCCGGCAGCAGCGTCTCGTCGCGAAAGCGCTCCCAGCTTTCCCGCGACTGGTGGACCGCGATGATCGTCCAGCCGTCGTCCGAGGGGCCAGCCGCGTGGAAGAGCTGCCCCTCCGGCAGGCTGCCGTCACTCGGATGCACCGCTGCGATCGACGCCTCGTACTGCTCCTTCGTCCCACCCGGGAAGTGATGCACGATGCCGTATGCCATCTCTCGCTCCTGTTCGACGTGGTGGACGAATCTCACCTCGTATCCTTCCACCATGAAAGGGCTCCGTTACCTGCTCCGGAACTTCACAGCCCTCTCGGTCAGGGAGCACCTGCGCTCACAAGTCGAGGACGCCGGGAGCGGAGCCGAGCTGACGCCGAACGAGGTCGCGCTCGTGCGGTTCGCGGCGGCGCACTCCTCTCAGCTTGACGCGCTCGCAGACAAGTCGCCCGCCGGAGAGTAAGGTCGGGCGGGTGGACGAGCACGTCCCCCTGTACACGTCCGCCTACGCGGGGTACGCCGTTCGAGACGAGGTCCGGCGGCTGACCTACGGGGACGACGTCGGGCAGTCGGGCTGGGTCACGGCCGACGAGCTCGAGCGATTCGCCGGCTGGCTCGAGCTCGACGCGGGCACGCGGCTGCTCGACGTCGGCTGCGGCTCGGGCGGGCCGGCGCTACGGCTGGCGGCGACGACCGAGGCGGACATCCTCGGCGTCGACGTGCTCGAGGAGGGCATCGCAACCGCGACGAGACTGGCCGAGGAGCGTGGGCTCGCCGATCGCGCCCGGTTCGTCCAGATCGACGCGACCGGCCGTCTGCCCTTCCCCGACGCGACGTTCGACGCCGTGATCTCCATCGACGTGATGTGCCACCTGCCGAATCGCCTCGACATCCTGCGGGAGTGGCATCGCGTCACGAAGCCGGGCGCACGGATTCTCTACACCGACCCGACGATCGTCACCGGGCTCGTCACCGATGCCGAGATCGCGGACCGGAGCGCGATCGGGATCTACGTCTTCTCGACCGAGTCGCTCAACGAGACGCTGCTGGCCGACGCTGGGTTCGAGGTCGGGCGCCGCGAGGATCTCACGGAGAACATGGCGGCCATGGCCGGCCGCTGGCACGGCGCCCGGGAGCAATTCCGGGACGACCTGCTCGTCGACGAGGGAACGGAGACGTTCGAGGGCATCCAGCGATTCCTCGCGGCGTGTCACCTCCTGGCACGCGAGCGGCGGCTGTCGCGCCACGCCTATCTCGCCCGGCGATGAGGCCTGCGCTTTCCCCCTTTGCGAATCAGCCCGGCGAGCGTAACCTCGTCGGGGGCGGGCCTCGGTCGCGGCCCCCTTCTCCGGGGCCCGCCCCTCGAACTACTTAGACGTACATTCGGGCCAACTGGTTCGCCAGATCGCGAGCCGACTTTGCACAGCCTTAACGGGCGGTCCGAGCACGCGACCAGAGATCCGCCTGCCCCGCCGGCGAGTAGTAGTGAAGGCACCGACAGAGCCGGCCGCCCGACACGACCGGCTCTCCGACAGGGGCGGCCCACCAGTCCTCCCAGCGGCCGCTCCGCTCCTCAGCGGGGGGCGGCTGCCACGGCCATAGCAACCGCCCCCTCCCATCAGCCCGGAAATCCCCCCTCCGAGATGTGGCCGAGGGCTACACTCGGGTCATGCGCCGGGGTCTTCGCGCAGGCATCGCAGCCGCTGCACTGGTCGTCCTGGCCGCCTGCGTCACGGCCGGATGCGGCGGCGGGAACAGCAACGCGCTCTCGCTCGACCCGGTCGCCTCAGCCGCCACCAAGACGCAGCAGGCTGGCGCGGTGCGGCTCCGCTTCTCCCTCGCGCTCAGCAGCCCGCAGCTGCAGGCCGGCAAGACACTCCGCCTGGAGGGGACCGGCGCCGTCGACGGCACGAGCGGTGAGCTGACCTTCAAGCCCGGCTCGCTCGGCGGCCGAAGCGGAATCCCCGCGGACGCCTCGGTCAAGGAGATCTTCCTCCGGCAGCACGGCGACTACGTCGTCTACATGGGCGGCTCGCTCGCGAAGCGCCTGCCGCACGGCAAGCAGTGGGTCAAGCTCGACGTCACGAAGCTCGGAAAGTCGGCCGGTCTCGACCTCGGGCAGCTGCTGTCCGGGAGCCAGGTCCAGCCGACCGATCTCCTCTCGATGCTCGAGGCCGAAGGCGCCAAGATCCAGAGCCTCGGCTCGGCGACGGTCGACGGCGCCACGACGACGCACTACCGCATCACGATCGACCCCACCAAGGCCCTGCAGGACAAGGGACTGACGAGCCCGCTACTCGCAGGCATGGCCTCCCAGCTGCCGACGTCGCTTCCCGTGGACGCCTGGATCGGCAAGGACGGCCTCGTCCATCGGGTGCAAATCGCGGTCGGCCTGGCCCAGAGCCACGTGGACATGACGATGGATCTCTACGACTACGGCGCCCGGGTCACGATCGCGGCGCCGCCGAGCGACTCGGTGTTCGACGCGACGGCGCTCGCCCAGCAGGGCATCGACACCGGCATGCACTAGCTTCTCAGCCGTTTTCGAGTTGTCAGCCGCGGGAACGCTGCATCCCCCGTGCAATCCCGTTGGCGAAGCTTCAAAGCGATCGTGCGGCTGTGGGTCGACCTGTTCGACCGCCACAACCTCCTCACGTATGCGAGCGCGATCGCGCTGCGCACCTTCATCGCCGCCGTCGCGTGCACGCTGTTCGCGCTGGGCATCCTCGGAGCCGCGCACCAGAGGCAGCTCTGGCAGAAGACGATCGGGCCTCAGATCAAGGCCAAGGTCCTCCCCAAGGTGTTCGACGGCATTGACGAGACCGTCCACCTCGTGCTCTCGTCCTCGACCGCGGGGCTCCTCGCGCTCGCGTCGGCGCTGGCCGTCTGGGAGGTGTCCGGGATCATCCGCGCGTCGATCGGCGCGCTCGACGAGATCTACGAGACCCAGGAGCCGCGTCCGTTCTGGATCCGCTTTCCCGTCTCGTTCGGCCTCGCGATCGTGTTCCTCGCCGCCGTGCTCGGAGCCATCGCCCTGATCTGGGCCGGCCACGTCTCCGGCAGCTGGGGCCTCGTGATCCGGATCCTCCGCTGGCCGGCGGCCGTGGCGCTCGTGGCGTTCGCGTTCGAGCTCATCGTGCGCTGGGCGCCGGCCAAGCACCGGCGCGCACGCTGGGCGAGCCTCGGCTCGGTGCTCGTCGTCGTCGGCTGGATCGGCGAGACGCTGATCTTCGCCGAATACGTCCGATCCGTGGCCAACTTCCGCACTGCGGTCGGCAGCCTCGAGGTGTTCATCTTCCTCGCGACGTACTTCTACATCGCCTCGATCGTGCTGCTCGTGGCGATGGAGCTCGACGAGCTCGTCCGCGCCGACATGCAGCGCCCGCGAAACAAGCAGGAGCTTCTCCCGCTCGTGGCGGGCGTGATCAAGGGCTGAGAGTGCCGTTGAGCTCGGCGACGAGCGGCCCGGTGTCGAGCGGCTCGAAGCCGAGCCGCTGCGCAACGTCTTCGGTGGACGGCTGCGTGCCCTCGGCGAAGAGCGCGCGGAGGATCTCCCCGGTGCCCTCGCTCCGCCACCAGTCGTCCCCCACCTCGCGCAGCAGGTGCGAGCGGAGCTGGGCCGCGCGGATCCACGCGCGCAGGTAGTCGGCGGAGTAGAAGCCGGCGTCCATGTCGGCCAGGTAGCCGCGCTCGTCGTAGCCGAGCCCGGTGGCGGCCGTGAGGAGCGGCTCATAGTCGCGCGGCGAGCCGCCCTGCTCCGCCGGGAAGGCGGCCCAGAAGCCGAGCTCGAAGCGGAGCTTCGCGGCATAGCGGCGGAAGAGCAGGACTTCGAGGAAACGGGTGGCATCGGCGTTCTCCGCCGCCTCTGCGTCGGACAGCCCGAAATGGAGCGCATGCCAGGCGGGCTCGCGCGACACGGCCTCGACGATGTACGAGTAGATCTCGGTCAGGGCGTGGTCGCGCGAGATTGCGCGGAACGTCCACGGCAGCCGCGGGTCGCTCCCCGCGTAGTGGAGCGCGTGCCCGGCTTCGTGGAGGAACGACTGGTAGTCGGAGAGGCCTCCCTGGGCGCGCGTGATCAGGTGGACGACGTCGGGCGGATCCGCCGGGATCACGCACGCGCGCGGGCTCTTCTGCGGCCGGTCCTCGAGATCGAGGCGGATGTTCGGGATGGCTTCGAGCTCGAACCCGAGTGCGCGAACGGTCTCGACGCACACCTCGACGGAGCGCTCCTTCGGGTACGTCGACTCCAGCGGTGAGAGCCGGCGCAGCCAGCGGACGTGTGCGCTCGTGGGAACCTGCGCCCGCTCCGGTCCGAGCAGCCGCTCGAACCAGTGGTCGCGGAGGCCCTCGTACTCCTCCGCGGCGGCGTCGGCCGCCAGCCGCAGCACGCTCTCGAGCTCGCGGAGCGAGATCCGCTTCTCCGCCTCGTTCCGGGCGACGGCGTCCCGCTCGCCGGAGAGCTCGGCGTCGAGGTCGTCGCGCGCCGCGAGCAGCTCGCGCCGCCGTTCGTTGAAGGTCGCGTCGAGCGTTCGCACCCGCTCACCGAGCTCCTCGCGCTTCGCGTACTCGGGGAGGACGGCGAGCTGCGCCTCGGCCGCCCGCAGCGGCACCTCGTCACCGTCGAACGTGAGCCGCGCCGCGAGAAGCGCGTTCGCGAGCTCGTCCTCCCGCGCGGCCAGCTTGGCGTCGACGATTCCCGCCTCGCACGTCCTCCGCAGCCGGTAGAGCCTCTCGCGCTCGTCCGGGTCGCCGGCCCGGTCCTCCGCCGAGCGCAGCGCTTCGAGCTGCTCCGGCGTGAAGAGCTCCGCGTGGCGCGCCACGATCGCCGCCTGCTCGGACGTCTCCTTCTCACCGACCCGAACCGCCCGGAACTCCTCGGCCGCTTCGGCGTAGTACGCCCGGTAGGCGTCCTCGTACTCCCGGGCGCCGCGAACCGCCGTTGCGCTCATCGTCTGACGTGGACGCGAGCCAGGCTGCGCACCGTCGAGAGAAGGGCTTCGAGCTCGAACGGCTTCGGCAGGATCGCGTCGGCGTCGGTGAGGCCGTCCTGCGTGACGTCCGCGGAACCCGTCACGAGGACGACGGGAATCGACGGTTGCCGCGCATGGCACTCGGCGATGAGCGGGTCGCTCCGCTCGCCGTGCAGGTGGATGTCGAGGAGAACGACATGGATGTCCTCTTCCTCCACCGCCGCCCGTGCGGTGGCAAGCGTGTCGGCCTCGAGAACCTCGTGGCCGTCGAGCTCGAGGTTGACCCGGCAGAGGAGCCGGATCGACGGCTCGTCGTCGACGACGAGGACCCGAGCAGGCGCCGCATGCCCCCCGGTATCGACCATCTGAGCCGAGTCTAACGGCCCGTGAGGGTGGTCCGTAACCACCTCCCGCGGGCGCTCGTTTACCACTCTGAAGTGGCAAGGGACTTCCCGCAGCCCGGTCGCGGCGGTTGCGGCGTCCGGGGCGCCGACTTCGCCGGACTTCCACTGCCGAGCCAGCGCTTCCGGCGCCGCTCCTGGCTCGACTTCCAGCGCGCGCTCGACCCGCTCGCGCCGCCGAAGCCCCTGCCTCCGACCTCGGCTAGGCCGGGCCGGCCGCCGCCGCGGCGCGAAGCCGGCTGAGCGTCGTCTCGCGCCCGAGCAGCTCGATGCTCTCGAACAGCCCGGGAGAGACCTTCGAGCCCGTGACCGCGACGCGAACCGGCTGGAACGCCTGCCGCGGTTTCAGCCCGAGCCCGTCCGCCGCCGCCCGCAAGGCCGTCTCGATCGCCTCCGCCTCGAAGGGCTCGAGCGAGACGAGCGCCTCGTCCGCGGCCGCGAGCATCGACGCCCCGCCGTCGAGGTCGGCAGGGTCCGGCTCCACGTCACCGAAGAGGAAGCCTGTGAAGGCGGGGAACTCCGCCAGTCGCGTGATCTTCTCCTGCACGAGCGGGGTCGCGCGCGCGACGAGCTCGGCATCCCAGTCGTAGCCGTTCTCGCCGAGCCAGAGGAGGAGCCGGTGCGCGACCTCCTCCTCGGAGAGCGCCCGGAGGTAGACGCCGTTCAGCCATTCGAGCTTCTGGTAGTCGAACTGCGCCGGGCTCGGGCTGACGCGCTCGAGCGAGAAGCGCGCGACCAGCTCCTCGCGCGACATCACGGTCGTCTCGCCGTCGGGGGCCCAGCCGAGCAACGCGAGGAAGTTCATGAGCGCCTCGGGCAGGTAGCCGTCGGCGCGGAAGTCCTGCACGCTCACCGAGCCGTGCCGCTTCGAGAGCGGCTTCCCGTCCGCTCCGTTCACCTGCGGGACATGTCCGTAAACCGGCACGTCGGCGCCGATGGCACGGATCAGGTTGAGCTGCTTCGGCGTGTTCGGGATGTGGTCGTCGCCGCGGATGACGTGCGTGATTCCGTCCCACACGTCCTCGAGCGGCGAGGCGAAGTTGTACGTCGGCCGGCCGTCGGAGCGGACGATGACGACGTCCTCGAGCTTCTCGTTCGGGTACTCGATCCGGCCGCGGACGACGTCCTCCCACGCCGTCACGCCCTCGTCGGGCATCCGGAAGCGAATCGCGCCCTCGTCCTCGTATGCCTTGCCCGCCGCGACGAGCTCGTCGGCGACCCGGCGGCAGTCGTCCATGCGATCGAGCTGGAACGTGAGCGGCCCGTCCCAGTCGAGCCCGAGCCAGCGGAGCGAGTCCTGGATCTGGTCGACCGCCTCCGCGACCTCGCGCGAGGTGTCGGTGTTCTCGATCCGGAGCCGGAACTCGCCGCCGTCGTGCCGCGCATAGAGCCAGTTGAAGAGCGCGGTGCGGACGTTCCCGATGTGCAGGAGCCCCGTCGGGCTCGGCGCCATCCTGACGACCACTGCCATGCGGATAGCGTAGGCAGCGATGCAGATCGGCGCGCACGTCTCCTCCTCGGGCGGGATCGACAAGGCGATCGACCGTGCCGTCGAGATGGGCGCCGACTCCGTGCAGGTCTTCACGCAGAGCCCGCGCGCGTGGCGGCCGACGAACCACGACCCGGCGAGCTTCGACCGCTTCCGCGAGAAGCGCGCGGAGGCGGGGATCGGCGGCGTCCTCTGTCATGCCGTCTACCTCACGAACCTCGCCTCGCCGGATCCCGTCACGTACGAGCGCTCGGTTGCCGCGCTGCGAAACACGACCGAGGTGGCGTGTGGAATCGGCGCCGACGGCGTCGTCTTCCACGTCGGCTCGCACCTCGGCAGCGGGCTCGAGGCCGGGCTCGAGCACGTCGTGCCGGCGCTCGAGGAGGTGCTCGAGCTGTGCACCGACGAGACGTGGATCCTGATGGAGAACTCCGCCGGCGCGGGCGGCACGATCGGCCGCTCCGTGGAGGAGCTGGCGACGATCCACGACCGGCTCGGCGGCCACCCGCGGCTCGGCGTCTGCCTCGACTCCTGCCACCTCTGGGTGTCCGGGGTGGACGTCACCGATCCGGCCGGGCTCGACGCCTGCCTCGACGAGCTCGACTCGGCGATCGGCCTCGACCGGCTGCGGGCGCTGCACGTGAACGACGCGGCGGCGCCGTTCGGCTCGAATCGCGACCGGCACGCCAACATCCTCGAGGGGGAGCTCGGAGAGCGGCTCGGCGTGTTTCTCGCCAACCCGCGGCTGCAGGAGCTTCCCGCGGTGCTCGAGACGGCGGGGCCGGAGAACCGCGGCCCCGACGCGGGCGAGGTGCGCAAGACGAAGGAGCTGCGCGCGCGCTGGCTGGCGTGAGGCAAGACCGGTATCGCTGGGTGGTGCTCGCCGCGGGGACGCTCGCGCAGGCGAGCTTCTCCGCCTCGTCGGTCGGCCTCCCGGCCCTCGCGCCCGCCCTGAAGTCGCATTACGGCCTGACGCTCGGCGAGACCGGCGTCGTGCTCGCGGCGATCGGGATCGGGATGCTCTTCACACTCCTGCCCTGGGGGCTGGTAGCCGACCGCGTCGACGAGCGCTGGGTCATTGCCACGGGACTGACGGCCGCCGCCGGAGCGCTCGCGGCCGCCGCCTCGACGGACAGCTTCGCCTCGGTCACGGGGGTGCTCGTCGCCGTCGGAGCGCTCGGCGCGAGCGTGAACGCCGCGAGCGGCCGCGCGATCATGGCGTGGTTCCCGCGGTCGGAGCTCGGCCTGGCGCTCGGGATCCGGCAGACGGCGATCCCCATCGGCGGCGCGCTCGCCGCGTCGCTTCTGCCCTTCCTCGCCTCGACGGGCGGGACTCGCCTCGCGTTCTTCTTCCTCGCCGGAGCCTGCGCGACGGGTGCAGCCGTCGCCGCGGTCTTCATCCGCACTCGCGCCACGGAGGAGCCGGAGCTCGGCGAGGTCTCACGCCCGCTGCGCGACCGGCGCATGTGGCTACTCGGCACGGGCACCGGCCTCTACCTGACGGCCCAGATCGGGATCACCGGCTTCGTCGTCCTCTTCCTCCACGAGCACCGCGGCCTGTCCACTCATGCCGGCGGTGCCCTGCTCGCGGCGATCAACGTGCTCGCCATCGCCGCGCGCATCGGCTCCGGCAGGATCTCCGACCGCCTCGGGAGCCGCCTGAGACCGCTGCGCACGATCGGCGTCGCGCTCGCGCTCTCCACCGCCGGAATCGCTGTCGCCGTCGACGCCCCGCTCGGCCTGCTCGTGCCGCTGTTCCTCGTCGCGGGGATGCTCAGCATGGCGTGGAACGGCCTCGCCTACGCCGCCGCCGCGCAGATGGCCGGCGCGGGCAGAACCGGTGCGGCGCTGGGCTTCCAGCAAACGCTCCTCGGCGTCGTGGTCGCCGGCGCGCCGCCTCTCGTCGCGGTCGTCGCCACGCACAGCTGGCGGCTCGCGTTCTTCCTCGCCGCGGCCGGCCCAGCCGTCGGCGGCCTGATCCTCAGCCGGCTCGCCGAGCCGCGAGGAGCTAGAAGTCCGCGACCCGCGCGAACACGCGGAACGTCGGCGAGCCTGCCGGCAGCTCGCCGAACTCCGGATTGAGGCAGCCGAGCTCGGTCTCCCGGTGCGAGAACGTCGCCTGCACCGCGGCCTCGCACATCGGCAGCGGCCCTCGGAGCGCCCGCACCGCACCGAAGCCCTCACGCGTCCGTTCGGCGTCGGCGAGCATCTCGACGTCGATCTCCGCCTCGAACACCTTCTGCAGGCAGCCCATGTAGGTGTGCCCGTGCTCCTCGTAGGCGTAGACGAAGGGACACGACCGCTCGAGACACGCCGCCGGGTAGACGACCTTCTCGCAGTGAACCGCACAGCGCCGGCACTCCGATTCGTCCTGCGGGTGCAGGGGGAGCGTCGCCACACGTTGCTCGTTCACGGACTCATTGTCGGAACGAGAGCCGACCTGCGCAAGACTTGACAGGGCCGCTCACTGGAGGTAGTCGGCGCGGTGGCCTCGGGACGGGCATGGCCCTCTCATGCCCGGTCCGCGGCTCTTTAGGCTTGCCCGGTGCTCCGGAAGCTCATGTGGGGGTGTCTCCTCCTCGCCCCCGTCACGATCATCGTCGACAAGCTCACCGGCGCCGGCGAGGTCGCCCTCTTCGTGCTCGCCGCCGTCGCCCTCGTGCCGCTCGCGTGGCTGATCGGCGAGTCGACCGAGCACGCGGCGGAGCACACCGGCGCGGGAATCGGCGGCTTCCTCAACGCGAGCTTCGGGAACGCACCGGAGCTCATCGTCGCCCTCTTCGCGGTCGGCGCCAACCTGCCCGTGGTCGTGCGCGGATCGCTGTCGGGGAGCGTGATCTCGAACCTCCTGCTCGTTTACGGAGTAACACAGATGGCGGGCCCGGACGGGGCGCGGATCGATCGCCGTTCGCTGCTCACGCAGATCGGCCTCGTCGGCGCGGCCGTGGTCGCTCTGACGCTCCCGACGGTGCTCGGCTACACCGGGCCGCCCGAGCGGCACACCGTCGTCGTGGCCTCGGTGCCGGTGGCGATCCTGCTCCTGCTGCTCTATCTCGCCGTCGTCGGCCGCAACCTGCGTCGACACCGCGAACGTGACCGCGAGCGCGAGGAGCCGAGCGAAGGCACGTGGCCGCTCTGGACCGCGCTCGCCGTGCTCGCCGTGGCCACCGGCGCCACCGCCTGGGTGAGCGAGATCCTCGTGCACTCGCTGCATGCGTTCGCAGCGGCCATCGGGCTGAGCGAGTTCTTCATCGCCGTCGTCATCGTGGCGATCGTCGGGAACGCCGCCGAACACGGCGGCGCGGTCCTCATCGCCCGCGACGGAAAGATGCGGCTCGCGACCGAGATCGCGATCTCCTCGAGCGCGCAGGTCGGACTGCTCGTCGTCCCGGTCGTCACGTTGCTCTCGCTGCTCTTCACCCACCCGCTCGCGCTCTCCTTCCGCTGGACGGAGCTCTTCGCGATGGCGGGGGCGGCGGTAATCGTCGCGGCGACGGTGTGGGACGGCCGCTCGCACCGGCGGGAGGGCGCGTTTCTCGTCGCGGCGTACGCGGCGGCGGTGCTCGGTTTCCTCTTCGGAGGCGGCCGCTAAAGGTTCGGTTAACCCCCCTACCGGTGCGCACGCAATTCGACTAGTTTGGGCGCCATGGCCGTGAGGGAGGAGTCGAAGGACACCGTCGGCGTGCCCGCAAACGCTGCTGTCGAGGCGCGCGACATCACCCGGCGCTACGGCGAGGGCGAGACCGCCGTGGACGCCCTCCGCGGCATCGACCTCGAGGTTCGCTCCGGCCAGCTCGTGGCCGTGATGGGCCCGTCGGGCTCGGGCAAGTCGACGCTCATGCACATCCTCGCCGGCCTCGACAAGCCCACCTCCGGATCGGTGAAGATCGCCGGCACCGAGATCACGGAGCTCGACGACTCGCGCCTGACGCGACTGCGGCGCGAGCACATCGGCTTCGTCTTCCAGTTCTTCAACCTCCTCCCGATGCTCGACGCAGAGGAGAACGTCATCCTGCCGCTCTCGATCGCCGGCGAGAAGCCCGACAAGGCGTGGCTCGACCAGCTCCTGTCGCAGATGGGTCTCGCCGACCGCCGCAGCCATCGTCCCTCCGAGCTCTCGGGCGGGCAGCAGCAGCGCGTCGCGATCGCGCGCTCACTCGTCACGCGACCGACGATCCTCTTCGCCGACGAGCCGACGGGCAACCTCGACTCGAAGACGGCCGGCGAGATCCTCGAGCTGATGCGCGCCTCGACCGATTCCTACGGCCAGACGACCGTCATGGTCACGCATGAAGCGCGGTCGGCGGCGATCGCCGATCGGATCCTCTTCCTCGAGGACGGTCTGATCGTGAAGGAGCTGCACGGCGCGAGCCAGCAGGACGTGCTGGCCGTGATGAACTCGCTGGGCACATGATCCGGGTCGCGCTGAGAGGCATGGCGCGGCGCAAGCTGCGCACGGCGCTGACGGCGATCGCGATCGTGCTCGGCGTCGCGCTCATCACGGGCACGTACGTCCTCACCGACTCGATCAAGGGAGCGTTCGGAGGGATCTTCACGTCGGTCTACCGCGGCACCGACGCGACCGTGACCGGGAAGTCGGCCTTCGACCTGAGCAGCAGCGGCACCACGACGGCGCCGCCCTTCGACGCATCGCTGCTGCCGGTGATCCGCAACCTTCCCGACGTCCAGGACGCCGTCGGCGGCGTCGGCGGCAACGCCCACCTCGTCGTCGACGGCAAGGTCGTCCATTTCGGCGGCGCACCGAACCTCGGCTTCAGCGTCGACCCCACGCGGCCCGAGCTCAACACGCTCACCCTCGTCGACGGGACGTGGCCGGGCCGGAACCAGGTCGTGATCGACCAGGCGACCGCGCACAAGAAGGACCTGCAGGTCGGGCAGACGATCGGCGTGCAGGCGAACGGGCCGACGCTCCGCATGAGGATCTCAGGCCTCGTGCACTTCGGAGGCGCCTCGAGCCTCGGCGGCGCGACGCTCTCCGGGTTCAACCTGCCGACAGCGCAGCGGCTGTTCCAGCGCGTCGGGAAGCTCGACCAGATCCGCGCGAAGGCAAAGGCGGGCGTGACGCCGGCGCGGCTCGCGGCCGAGATCCGCAACGTCCTGCCGCGGGGAACGCAGGTGCGGACCGGACAGGGGCAGGCGAAGGAGGACGCGAAGGACACCGAGAGCTTCCTCAACTTCCTGCAGGACTTCCTGCTCGCGTTCGGCGGGATCGCGCTGTTCGTGGGCTCGTTCGTGATCGCGAACTCGCTTTCGATCACGATCGCGCAGCGGACGCGAGAGCTGGCGACCCTGCGGACGATCGGCGCCTCGCGGCGCCAGGTGCGGCGCTCGATCGTGATCGAGGGCTTTGCGATCGGCACCCTCGCGTCGGTCGTCGGGATCCTCGTCGGCCTCGGGCTCGGCGTCGGCCTCTTCAAGCTGTTCGACGCCGTCGGCTTCACGCTGCCGAACAACGGGCTCGTACTGCACACGCGCACGGTGGTCGTCGCGCTCATCGTGGGGATCCTCGTCACCGTCCTGGCGAGCCTCCGCCCGGCCGTCCGAGCGACGCGCGTACCGCCCATCGCGGCCGTGCGCGAAGGATCCGAGCTGCCGCCGGGACGGTTCGCGAAGTACCGGCCCATCGGTTCTGGACTGCTGACCGTGGCAGGATTCGCGTTGCTCATCTACGGGCTGTTCGTCCACGGCCTCGGGACGAAGCAGATCCTCCTATTCATGGGCATCGGGACCTTGCTCGTCTTCCTCGGCGTCGCCCTGCTCGCTGCCCGATTCGCGCGCCCGCTCGCCTGGGCTCTGGGCAGCCCGGCGGCCAAGTACGCCGGCGCGGCCGGAGCGCTCGCCCGCGACAACGCGCGGCGGAACCCGCAGCGGACGGCCTCCACCGCCTCCGCCCTGATGATCGGCCTCGCGCTCGTGACGCTCGTCGCCGTCATCGCAGCCGGGATCACGAAGAGCTTCCGCGGCGCGGTCAACGACCTCTGGATCAGCGGCTACGCGATCACGGCACAGAACAACTTCGACCCGATCCCGATCGCCGCCGGCAACGCGGCCGCCCGCACGCCCGGCGTGCAGGCGATCGCCAACGTGCGCGGCGGCGATGCGGAGATCTTCGGGAGCGTGCACCAGGCGACGGCGGTCAATCCGGAGGGCGCGCAGATCTTCAACATCAACTGGCTGCACGGCGGCAGCAACGAGGTCATCGCCAAGCTCGGGGCGGACGGCGCCTTCGTGGACAAGGGCTTCGCGAAGTCGCACAACCTGACGATCGGCTCCCCGCTCCGACTGACGGCGCCGACCGGCGATTCCGTCGACCTGCGCGTGCGAGGCATCTTCAAGCCGCCGACCGGAGGCTCCCCGTTCGGGCCCGTGACGATCTCCGACGCGGCGTGGGACAAGATCTACGACGCCCCGCAGAACCTCTACTCGTTCGTCCGGATGCAGGGCGGTGAGACCGACGCGAACAAGGCGGCGCTCGAGAAGCAGCTGAGTGCGTTCCCGAACGCGAAGGTGCAGACGAAGAAGGAGTTCATCGACAACCAGATCAGCGGGCTGAACGCGATCCTCAACGTGCTCTACGTGCTCCTCGCGCTGTCTGTGATCGTGAGCCTGTTCGGGATCATCAACACGCTCGTGCTCACGGTCTTCGAGCGGACACGCGAGCTCGGGATGCTGCGCGCCGTGGGGATGACGCGGCGCCAGGTGCGGCGGATGATCCGCGCCGAGAGCGTCATCACCGCGCTGATGGGCGGCGTGATCGGGATCGTGCTCGGGCTCGTGCTGGGAGGGCTGCTGGCCGCCCGCGTCGACTTCATCGTCTTCACGCTGCCGTGGGGCCAGGTGATCGTGTTCGCGATCGCGGCCATCGTCGTCGGCTTGCTCGCCGCGATCTTCCCCGCCCGCCGCGCCGGGAAGCTGAACGTCCTAGAGGCCCTGCAGTACGAGTAGCGAGCCGGGCGAAGAGCTGCGCTCTTCGCCCGATGTGAAGGAACTCGGCGGACCGGAGAGCGCGGTCTCCGGCCCGCTCCGTGCTGAGCGCGCATTGGGGCTGAGCGGGTTCGAGCCGTGGTTCCGTCGCGAGCGCGCATGCTTCGCGTGCACGCTCGCTGGTCCGCGGCGGCGTAACGCGCCGTTACGCCGCCGTCTGGGCGCCGGCAAGGTTCGAAAAGCTCAAACCACGCCGCCGCGTACGGCCGGAGGCTAGGCCTCGCTGGGGCCGCGCCACGGACCTGGCTCGCGTGTGACCGGGTAGCCCGCCCAGACCAACCGCGCGACGCTTCCATCCGCTTCGCGATCGATGCGCAGCGCCTCGCCGTGTTCCGGGCCGGAGACCGTTCGCCAGCGATCGTCCGTCTCCCGTTCGAAGACGGAGGACGGCTGCCAGTCCTGCGAGTCGTCGAAGCGGGCCTCGAGCTTCCCGTCCCGCCAGCGGAACACCAGCCGCGACGCTTCCATGAACCAGATCCCGAGCAGCGAAACGACGTCGTCCGGCGGCGGCTCGCCGATCCGCCACGCCTCCGGGGCGACCGGCCACTCCTCCACCGTGGTCCGAACGAGCGCGAGCCCGAGATCGCCCAGCACCGCCTCGCTCTCGTTCGTCAGTGCCGCGACGACGACCTTCTCCTTCGGGGAGAAATAGAGCTGCGCGATGAAGCCCGGCATCGACCCTCCGTGCCCCGCGAGGACGCGGTCGCCGTCGCGCCGCAGCTGCAGGCCGAGCCCGTAGCCCGACAGCCAGCGCTCGTGGTCGTCGATGACCTGCACCGTCCGCATCTCCTCGGCGCTCGACGGCGCCAGCACCGACTCGTCCGGATCGGACAGGAAGGCGCCCCAGCGGCAGAGGTCGCCCACCGTTCCCCAGAGCTGGCCCGCGGCCGCCCAGGCGCCGGTCTCCACGCCGATCGTGTCCCAGACGCCGTCGGCGTACGGCTGGGCGAGGTACCCCTTGGCCGCGGGGGGCTCCGGCTCGAAGCCCAGCCGCGTCAGGCCGACCGGCCCGAAGAGGCGCTCGCGGACGTACTCCTGGTACGGGACGCCCGAGAGGCGCTCGACGACGATGCCGAGCAACGCGTAGGCGAGGTTCGAGTAGTGGAAGCGGGCGCCGGAGGGCAGCACGAGCTCGGCCTTGGCGAGCGTCTCGAGCAGCTCGTCGGGCGGCGCGAACCGGAGCGTCAGCCACGAGTCGTCCTGGGTTTCGCGCTGAAGACCCGAGGCGTGCGAGAGGAGCCGACGGATCGTCGGCCGGTGCGAGGCGCCCTCGACGTGCCGCTCGAGCGTGTCCTCGAGGTCGAGCTTGCCCGCGTCGCGGAGCTGCATGATCGCGGCGGCGGTGAACGTCTTCGTGATCGAGCCGATGCGGTACTGCGTGTCCGGCGTCGCCTCGAGCCGGGATTCGACGTCCGCGACGCCCACCGCCGTGTGCCAGATCGGCTCGCCGTCGCGGAGCACCGCGGCGGCGATGCTCGGCATGCGCTTCTCGCGCTGCTCGGCCCGGACCAGCTGCTCGAGGCGGGCCGCCAGCCGTTCGGGCGTCTCAGGCATGGACCGAGAGCACCTCCTGGATCCGCCCGCCCGCCTGCTCGATCTCCTCGTCGCCGACGCCGAGGTGCGTGACCGCGCGCAGCCAGCCCGGGCGCAGGCCTCCCACGCTGACGCCCCGCTCGAACAGGCGCTCGCGCAGGCCCGGCTCGTCGGGGATGGGGACGAAGTTCGTCTCGACCGTGGCTGGATCGAGGCCGATCCCCTCGGCGAGCCGCCGTGCGCGCGCGTGGTCGTCGGCGAGCCGCTCAACGTGGTGGTCGAGCGCGTAGAGCATCGCCGCGGCGGCGATGCCGGACTGCCGGAGCGCGCCGCCGAAGAGGAACTTGCCCTCCCAAGCGCGCTCGATGGTCTCGGCCGAGCCGGCGAGGACGGCGCCGAACGGGCAACCGAGGCCCTTCGAGAAGCAGATCGTGACGGTGTCGGCGAGCCCTCCCCATGCCGACGGCTCGAGCCCGGCGGCCACCGACGCGTTGAACAGGCGCGCGCCGTCAAGGTGGACGGCGGCGCCGCGCGACCGAGCCGGGTCGACGGCGGCGCGGAACTCGTCGAGCGGCCAGATGCGGCCGCCGGAGCTGCGATGCGTGTTCTCGAGCACGAGCACGCTGCCGGGCCCGAACTCGTCGAGCTCCTCGATCTGCTCCGGCGTGGCCCGGCCCGCCTCCGCGGCGAGGCCGTGCATCACGAGCCCGGAGTGGATCGCCGGTCCTCCCCACTCGTAGATGAGGACATGCGTCCGCTCCTCCGCGACGACCTTGCACCCGGGGCGGCTCAGGGCGCGCAGAGCGGCCTGGTTCGCCATCGTCGCCGTCGGAAAGAAGAGCGCGGCCTCGTGACCCAGGAGCTCGGCCATCCGGCGCTGCAGCTCGTTCGTCGTCGGATCCTCCCGCACCTGCTCGTCGCCGACTTCGGCGGCGGCCATCGCCGCGAGCATCCCCGGCGTCGGCTTCGTCACCGTGTCGGAGCGGAGGTCGATCAGATGCCGGTCGGACATGGGCGAGGACGCTACCGTAGCCCGATGGATCTGGCCCTCCTCGAGCGGACGCTGAACGAGCGCGGCGAGCCGTCGTTCCGCGCCCGCCAGGTGTGGGAATGGACGGCGCGCGGCGCGGCCGGGTACGAGACGATGACGAACCTGCCCCGCGCGCTGCGCGAGGAGCTCACCTCGGCCGTCCCTTTCTCGACGCTCAACGTCGAGACCGAGAGCGAGTCCCGGGACGGCACCGTGAAGACGCTGTTCCGCACGAGCGACGGCCATCCGGTCGAGGCGGTGCTCATGCGGTATCGCGACGGCCGGCGCTCGCTCTGCCTCTCGTCGCAGTCGGGCTGCCCGCTCACGTGCACGTTCTGCGCCACTGGCGCGATGGCGTTCGGGCGCAACCTCACCGCCTCGGAGATCCTCGACCAGGCGCTGCACTTCCGGCGACTGACCGAGGTCGATCACTGCGTCTTCATGGGGATGGGCGAGCCGATGCTCAACCTCGACGAGGTGCTCGGGGCGGCGCGGCGCCTGCCGGACCTCGCGATCACGCACCGGCGGACGACGATCTCGACCGTCGGCTGGCTCCCCGGCCTGCGGCGTTTCGTCGCCGGGGTGGACGAGCCGATCCGGCTCGCGCTCTCGCTCCACGCGGCGGGCGACGAGCTGCGGTCGAGGATCATGCCTGTCAACGAGCGGTACCCGGTCGCAGACGTGCTCGCCGAGTGTCGGCGGCACGCCGAGACGACCCGGCGCCGCGTCTTCGTCGAGTACGTGATGCTCGCCGGCGTCAACGACGCGCCCGAGCAGGGGCGTGCGCTCGCGGAGCTCCTCGGCCGCGACCACTTCAAGGTCAACCTCATTCCCTACAACCCGACCGGCTTGTACGACGGCTCGCCGCGCGAGCGGATCGCGGCCTTCCGGCACGAGCTCGAGCGGGCGCGCGTCCCCGTGACCGTGCGGCTCACGCGCGGGCGCGACATCGAGGCGGCCTGCGGCCAGCTCGCCGCTGCGCCGAGGTCGCAGCGTCGCTCCGTCGTTCCGGCTCGATGAAGCGCATCGCGTTCGAGCGCGAGACCTTCGAGGCGGAGCTTCTCGACCCCGGGGATCGCTTCGAGCCGAAGAAGGCGAGGGTCGAAGTCCGGCGCGACCCGCTCACGGGCCACAGCGCGCGGATCCTGCCGGCGGGCAGCTTCCCGTCGCCCGCCCGGCACGATCTCGAGCGCCTCGCCGCCGAGACCCGAGACGTCTGCCCG
>DASSVO010000022.1:0-12028 GCA_035706005.1 Gaiellaceae bacterium
GATGATCTCCGTCACGACGCCCGCACCGACCGTGCGGCCGCCCTCGCGGATCGCGAAGCGGAGGCCCTGATCCATGGCGATCGGCTGGATCATGTCGATCTCCATGTTCGTGTTGTCGCCCGGCATGACCATCTCCTGGCCTTCGGGCAGCTTGATCGAGCCCGTCACGTCGGTCGTCCGGAAGTAGAACTGCGGCCGGTAGCCGTTGAAGAACGGCGTGTGGCGCCCGCCCTCGTCCTTCGAGAGGACGTACACCTCGGCCTTGAACTGCGTGTGTGGGGTGATCGAGCCCGGCTTGGCGAGCACCTGCCCGCGCTCGACCTCCTCGCGCTTGGTGCCGCGGAGGAGCGCGCCGGCATTGTCGCCGGCCTGCGCGGTGTCGAGTGTCTTGTTGAACATCTCGACGCCGGTGACGACCGTCTTCGCCGTCTCCGGGTGGATGCCGACGATCTCGACCTCCTCGCCGACCTTGACCTCGCCCTGCTCGACACGGCCAGTGTCGACCGTGCCGCGGCCCGTGATCGTGAACACGTCCTCGATCGGCATCAGGAACGGCCTGTCTAGCGCGCGTGTCGGCTCGGGGATGTAGCTGTCGACGGCCTCCATGAGCTCGACGATCTTCCCCTCCCACTCCGCGTCGCCCTCGAGCGCCTTCAGCGCCGAGACCTGAACGATCGGGATGTCGTCGCCGGGGAACTCGTAGCGGGAGAGCAGCTCGCGCACTTCCATCTCGACGAGCTCGATCAGCTCGGGGTCGTCGACCATGTCCGCCTTGTTGAGGGCGACGACGATCGCCGGCACCTCGACCTGGCGGGCGAGCAGGATGTGCTCGCGCGTCTGCGGCATCGGGCCGTCCGCCGCCGAGACCACGAGGATCGCGCCGTCCATCTGGGCGGCGCCCGTGATCATGTTCTTGATGTAGTCGGCGTGACCCGGGCAGTCGACGTGCGCGTAGTGACGGTTGTCCGTCTCGTACTCGACGTGCGACGTGTTGATCGTGATCCCGCGCTGGCGCTCCTCCGGCGCGTTGTCGATCGACGCGAAGTCGCGCACAGCTGTGTTGGTGCCCTTCTCCGACAGCACCTTCGTGATCGCCGCGGTCAGAGTGGTCTTGCCGTGGTCGATGTGGCCGATGGTGCCGACGTTGACGTGCGGCTTAGTCCGCTCGAACTTCTGCTTGGCCATTGGTGGCTCCCTGTCTCCCTTTCTCTCGCTCAGCCCTGCGAGTCGATGATCTCGCTCGCGATCGACTGAGGCACTTCCTCGTAGTGGTCGAACTCCATGTGGAACGTCGCCCGCCCCTGACTCATCGAGCGGATGTCGGTCGCATAACCGAACATCTCGGCGAGCGGCACGATGGCGCGGACGACCTGGGCATTGCCGACCGGCTCCATGCCCTCGACCCGGCCGCGGCGGCTGTTCAGGTTCCCCATCACATCACCGAGGTACTCCTCCGGAGTAGTCACCTCGACGAGCATGACGGGCTCGAGCAGGATCGGCTTCGCCCGCTTCATTGCCTCCTTGAAGGCCATGGAACCGGCGATCTTGAACGCCCGCTCGCTCGAGTCGACCTCGTGGTACGACCCGTCGACGAGCTCGATCTCGAGGTCGACGACGGGGTACCCCGCGAGGATGCCCGAGCCCATTGCCTCCTGGATCCCGGCGTCGACGGCCGGGATGTACTCCCTCGGGATCTTGCCGCCGACGATCTTGTCGACGAACTCGTAGCCGGCGCCCGGCTCCTGCGGGGAGAGGTTGATCACGACGTCGCCGTACTGGCCCGAGCCGCCGGTCTGCCGGACGAACTTGCCCTGGATCTTCTCGACCGCCTTCGAGACCGTCTCGCGATACGCGACCTGCGGGCGGCCGACGTTCGCGTCGACGTTGAACTCCCGCTTCAGGCGGTCGACGATGATCTCGAGGTGCAGCTCGCCCATCCCGGAGATGAGCGTCTGCCCGGTCTCCTCGTCCGTCTCGACGCGAAAAGTCGGATCCTCCTCAGCGAGCCGCGTGAGCCCCGTCGAGAGCTTGTCCTGGTCGGCCTTCGACTTCGGCTCGACCGCGACGGAGATGACCGGGTCCGGGAAGGTCATCGACTCGAGCACGATCGGAGCGCTGTCGGCGGCGAGCGTGTCGCCGGTGGTCGTCGACTTGAGGCCGACGCCGGCCGCGATCTCGCCGGCCATGATCTCCTCCCGCTCCTCGCGGTGGTTGGCGTGCATCTGGAGGATGCGCCCGACGCGCTCCGTGCGGCCCGTCGTCGTGTTGAGGACGCGGTCGCCGGCCTTGAGCGTGCCGGAGTAGACCCGGAAGTACGTGAGCTTGCCGACGTACGGGTCGGACATCACCTTGAAGGCGAGCGCCGAGAACGGCGCCTTCGGATCGGCCGGCCGCTCCTCGTCCTTGCCCTCCTTCGGGTCGACGCCATGCACGGGCGGCACGTCGAGCGGGCTCGGCAGGTAGTCGACGACGGCGTCGAGCAGCAGCTGGACGCCCTTGTTCTTGAAGGCGGAGCCGAGCAGCACCGGTGTGATCTCGTCCGCGAGCGTCCCCGCGCGGACGGCCCGCCGCATCATCTCCGGCGTGACCGAGGACTCGTCCTCGATGTACGCCGCGAGCACCTCGTCGTCGAAGTGCGAGATCGCGTCGATCAGCTGGTGGTGGTACTCCTGGGCCTGCTCCGTCAGCTCGGCGGGGATCTCGACGACGTCGAACTCCTTGCCGAGGTCGTCCTTGTAGGTCACAGCCTGCATCTCGACGAGGTCGACGACGCCCGTGAAGTTGTCCTCCGAGCCGATCGGGATCTGCAGCGGGACGGGATTCGCGCCGAGGCGGTCGCGCATCGACTGCACCGCGGCGAAGAAGTTCGCGCCCGTGCGGTCCATCTTGTTGATGAACGCGATCCGCGGCACCTTGTACTTGTCCGCCTGCCGCCAGACCGTCTCGGACTGCGGCTGCACGCCGGCGACGGAGTCGAAGACCGCCACCGCTCCGTCGAGGACACGCAGGCTGCGCTCGACCTCGACCGTAAAGTCCACGTGCCCGGGCGTATCGATGATGTTCACCCGATGGTCGCGCCAGAACGCCGTCGTCGCGGCCGACGTGATCGTGATGCCCCGCTCCTGCTCCTGGGCCATCCAGTCCATGACGGCGGTCCCTTCGTGCACCTCGCCCAGCTTGTAGGCGCGGCCGGTGTAGTAGAGGATCCGCTCGGTCGTCGTCGTCTTGCCCGCGTCGATGTGGGCCATGATCCCGATGTTCCGGACGCGGTCGAGCGCGACGGCCTGCTCTGTCATCTTCGTACTCAAGTCTTCCTTCCTGCTCCGGCTACCAGCGGTAGTGCGCGAACGCCTTGTTCGCCTGCGCCATCCGGTAGACGTCGTCCTTTCGCTTGAACGCGCCGCCCTGCTGGTTCAGCGCGTCGAGAATCTCGTTGGCGAGCTTGTCCGGCATGCCCTTCTCGCGCCGCTCGCGTGCAAACGTCACGATCCAGCGCACCGCGAGGGTGCGAGCGCGTCGTTGCGGCACTTCGACCGGAACCTGGTAGTTCGCGCCGCCGACACGGCGGCTGCGCACCTCGAGCACCGGCGTGACCGTCTTCACGGCCTGCTCGAGCACCTCGACGGGCGGGCGGCCTGTCTTCGTCCCGACCGTCTCGAGCGCCTCGTAGACGATCTGCTCGGCGATCGACTTCTTGCCGTCGAGCATCACCTTGTTGATCACCTGTGTGACGAGCGGCGAGCCGTAGACGGCGTCGGCGTCGGCGACCCGGGCCTGGACCTCGGCGCGGCGCGGCATCACGAGCCTCGCTTTGCGCCGTACTTGGAGCGGCCCTGCTTGCGGTCGGAGACGCCACCCGTGTCGAGCGCGGCCCGGATGATCTTGTAGCGGTAGCCCGCCAGGTCCTTAGTCGAGCCGCCGCGAACGAGCACGACGGAGTGCTCCTGGAGGTTGTGGCCCTCGCCGGGGATGTAGGCGCCGACCTCCGCCCCGTTCGTGAGCCGGACACGCGCGACCTTGCGCAGGGCCGAGTTCGGCTTTCTCGGCGTCTGCGTCATGACGCGCGTGCACACGCCGCGCTTCTGCGGCGCGCCGGCGAGCGCAGGCGTCTTGGTCTTGGCCTTGGCGGCCCTGCGGCCCTTGCGCACGAGTTGATTGACGGTCGGCAAATGAGTCCTTTCGTAAAGAGACGGTCGGCTGGGGCCAAAACGCCCCGGCCAACCGGCCCGCGGCATGGTAGCGAACACGCGCGAACCCCGCCAATCGGCGAGAAAGCCACCAAATCGGCTAGTGCCGCGGCCGGCGGCCGAACCTAAAGTTTGCCCGCCAAAAAACCCGGAATTTGCGGCTTCTGAAATGCACTGGATACTCATAGGTCTGGCCGTGGCGCTCGGCGTCTGCGTCGCTGTGGCCCTCGACTTGCTCCGGCGGCTGCGGCGCCGGACGACCCACCAGGTCGAGGAGCAGGCCGCGGTCACGGTGGAGACGCTCGAGGCGCGGCTCGACGAGCTCGCCCGGGAGCTCGGCAACGCGGTCAGGAAGGCGGAGGAGGAGGCGCAACGCAGCCGGTTCCTCGCCCAGATCGGCACCACGATCGACCTCGACGACGCCCTCGGCTCCACGCTCGAAGCCGCGGCCGCGCTCCCGAAGGTCGACGCGGCTGTCGTCGAGCTCGATCCGATCGGGGACGACGACGAGCGCCTGCTCGGCTCCATCGGCCTGGACGACGACGATGACGCTCGAGCCCGGGTCTTCACCGGCCCGCCGGACCAGCGCGAGGCGCGGGCGATCGAGCTCTCGTACCTCTACGCCGAGGAGCAGGCGACCGGAGCGGTGCACGAGGCGCTCGGCGTTCCGCTCGTCGGCCGCAACGGCAGGATGGGCTGGCTCGGTGTCTTCTCGCGCGATCCCGACGTCCGCTTCGGCGACGACGACCTCGCCCGGCTCGAGGAGCTCGCCGAGCGTGTCGCGCCGGCGATCGAGAACTCACGCCGCTTCCGCGAGGCACGGCAGCAGGCCGACCTCGACTCCCTGACGGGCCTCCACAACCGGCGGTACTTCTACGAGACGCTCGGCCGCGAGGTCGACCGCGCGCAGCGGTACCAGCGGCGACTTTCGCTCGTGATCGTGGACGTCGACGGCTTCAAGGAGATCAACGACCGGATCGGGCACCTGGCAGGCGACGCGGTGCTCGCGGAGATCGCCGACCGGATCCGGCAGGTCGTTCGCTCCGCCGACATCCCGTGCCGCGTGGGCGGCGACGAGTTCGCCGTGATCGTGCCGGAGGTCGAGGTGGGCCAGGCCCGGCAGCTCGTCGGGCGGATCCAGCGCGCTGTCTCGGCGCAGGCGATCGCCCGCGCCGGCCGCGTCCGCGTCTCGGCCGGTGTGGCCGACCTGCAGCCGAACGACAGCCCCACGACACTGTTCGAGCGCGGCGACGAGTCGCTGTACGCGGCGAAGCACGCCGCGCAGAACGGCGGCGGCCTAGCGGCCGCCGAGTAGGCGCCCGGAAACGCCTCGCGTTTCCGGGCGGGATAAGGAACTCCGCGGGCCGGAAAGCGCGGTTCCCGGCCCGCTCCGTGCAGTTCCTCCTTGTCGATCCCTGGGCGAGCGGCCGCTTTTGTGCGCTCGCGCGCGGCGGAGGCCGGCGCGAGCGCAGTCCTGCCTCCGGCTAAGCCCGGCTCCGCCGAGGCTTAGCCTCCGGCCCTTGGCGTCGGTTCAGGTATGTCATCCGGTCCGAACTCCCGTATGACCTTCGCAGGAGTGCCCGCGACCATGCTGTAGGGCGGGACGTCCGCGGTGACGACGCTTCCCGCGCCAACGATTGCGAACTCCCCCACCGTCACTCCGGCGAGGATCGTGCTGCGGAGGCCGAGGTAAGCGCCGCGGCGGATCGTCGTCCGCAGCTCGGCCCGCGTCGCCTCGTCGCCGAGCAGCCGGTGGAAGTGGCGCGGGTAGTACGTGTGACCGAGGATCGTCGTCTGGGCGATCACGGTCACGTCGTCCTCGAGCGTCACCGACGAGGGGGAAGCGTCGTCGATGAACACCTCCGTGCCGATGAAGACGCGCTTGCCGACCTGGACGCCGCGCCGGCGGTGGAGCGCCGCGCGGGCCGCCGGCGGCAGCGGTGCGTAGCGGGCGACGACGTGGAGCCACCGTTTCCCGACGGCGCCGACGACGCGCACGCCCTGCGTCTCCGGTCCGACCGGAATGTTTCCCCACAGCTTCTCGAGCACCCCGCAAGGCTACGGGAGGAGCGGGCGAGACCTGGGGTCTCGGCCGCTCGAAAGCGGAACTGCGCGGGCCGGAAAGCGCGGTTTCCGACCCGCTCCGTGCTGTTCTTGTTTGACGGTCGCTGGACGAGCGGCCACTCTCGTGCGCTCGCGCGCGGCAGAGGCCGGCACGAGCGCGGTCCGGCCTCCGGCTAAATCGCCGCTTCGCGGCTGTCTTAGCCTCCGGCCCTTGGCGCTCAAGTGGTTTGAGCGTTTCGAACCCGCAGCTGCGCCCAGGCGACATCCGAACCCCCGCAACCAGGCAAAGCCCTACAGCACGGAGCCAACGGGAGACCGCGTCTCCCGTTGGCGGAGTTCCTTCGTTCCCCGGGCGAAGAGCGCAGCTCTTCGCCCGGAGCGCGAGCTACTGGATCCGGAGAAACGGCAGGTACTGCGTGAGGTCGATGGCGGCCGGCTGCGGGAGCTGGTCGTGGAGGCAGGTCGTCCGGCTGAGGGCGAAGTTCTGTCGTGCGATCGTCCAGCGCTCGAACGACTGCGCACGCTCGAAGCCGCGCAGCGCGGCGACGATCGCCGGGCGCACGGTCGAGAACGGCAGGGCACCCAAAGGCTGCGCCGCCCCCAGCGGGCGGACCGCGAACGTGCCCAGCAACGTCGCGAGCCGCGCCTTTCTCCCCGTCGGCAGGGTGAAGACCCGCTGCGGCGCGGCCTCCGCGAGCGCGAACCCTGTCCGCGACCGCGCTCCAAGCCAGGGTGGCGACGGCGAGGCGCGGACGCGCCGGGCGAGCAGGTCCGGGTAGCCCTGGTAGAACGCCGCTACCTCACCTGCCGTCGGCCTGGCGGCGTAACGCTGCTGCTCGAGTCGTGCCCTCCGGAGCTCGTCGCCGAGCACGCCGCGTGCGATCCCGACGGTTGCGTGCGCCTCCCGCAACGCGGCGAGGTAGGCACTGCGCCGGCCGTGGAAGGAGTCCCGGACGACCTGGCGTTCCGCTGCGAGCACCGCCTGTCGCGACACTGGTCGTTCCGCCGACTCGACGAGCCGCTCGAAGACGGCGCTGAGGGCGGCATCGCGGTCGCCGGTCAGCGCCTGGACCGAAGCGACGGCGCGCGCGCCGGCGGCACCGAACCCCTGCGCGCTGCAGACGGTCCCGTGCGGCAACAGGATCTGTCCCGCGGTCAGGGAGCGGTCGAAGTGCGGCCCGAGCTTCCTCGGCGCGTTGCAGAGTGTCTTGCTCCTGGCCCACAGCCAGACGCAGGCTGCCTTGGGCTTCGCCGGATCCCTTTCCTTGCTGTTCCACTGCTGCCAACCCCACGAGAAGACCGAGCCGAGCTGGAGCTCGCCCGCGACCTCCTTCGCCGCGAGCGCCTCCCACTTCACGACCTGGTACCACGCGGAGGCCGGCTGGAGGCCGTTGCGGCCGCCCACGCCCTTCGCCGACAGGAAGCTGAGCATGATCCCGAGCCGGTTCGCGGGGATCCCGACCGACGTGAAGTCGGTGACGGCCTGCCGGTAGCTCTGTCGCAGCAGCCGGTTGCCGAGGATCGGCCCGAGCCGCCAGATCGTCGTGGCCGGCAGGTAGACCTCCCGGACGATGTCAGCGACCTTCGCGACCGAGAGCCACCAGGCGACGGCCTCGCTGCTGCCCGTGTAAGGCGACTTGTTGACGAGGAGCACAGGATGCGCCCCCAGCGCCGCGAGGTCCTGCAGGTACGCAAGGACGTTGGCTCGGTACTGGGCGTTCGGCGCGCTCCAGGGGGTCGCGATCGTCGCGCCGAAGAGCTCGTTCTCCACCACGAGCGGAGTCGTGCAGCCGTCGCCTGCCGCGCCGACGGCCTTCTGGTACTCGGTCTGAGCCGCAGCTTCGACCGTGGACGGATCGGCGGGAGCGGTCGGCGTGCCGACCTTGTCCTTGAGCCGGAGGTCGAAGGCGTAGGTCGCCGCGCCGCGGGCCCGCGCGTCCGCCGGATAGTGGCTGCCCTTCAGCTGCGTGATGGCGAGCAGCGTCCCGCGGTGGGCGAGGATGGGCAGGAGCGTCGGCCAGCCGTACTCGCCCCAAACCGTCTGCTGGGACTGGATGCCGCACTGCCCCGACCACACGGGGTTGGACGCAGCACGGCCGGCCCCGAGCAGGCAGGCCGACGCCGCGACCACGACAACAAGAGCGAGCTTCCCCACGAACCGCTCCTGTCTAGCAGAAGAAGCGGCGATGCGGAGGCTGGAGCGGAAGGCTTGCCGTATAGGCGGCCTTCCGTGGAGGCCAGACGCGGCGTGCTGCCGCTCCTGCGCCGACGGGCGCACGACCGGCCGCGCCACGACGCAGATGCCGCACACGCTGCTAGGGCCGAGCAGGCCTTACAGCACGGAGGGCCGGGGAGACCGCGCTCTCCCCGGCCCGAGTTCCGATCCTTCTTGGACGAGGGCGCTAGCCCTCGTCCAAAGGCGTTTCGACCTCCGGGACCTCCTCGGCCTCGAGGTCGGTGCGCGGCTCGCCGTCGCCACTCGGCTGGACCTCGCCGCCGAAGTCGAGCCCGAGCCCGGCGAGGGCGTCGGAGCCGTCGGTGCCGATCTCCTCGAGCGCGGCGAGGAGCTGCTCCTCGGTCTGCGGCCGGGCGAGCGCGCTCGCCGGCACCTTGTCCGAGGGGCCGATCTCGATCGTCCGGTACCGCTTCAGGCCCGTCGCCGCCGGGATCAGCTTCCCGATGATGACGTTTTCCTTCAGCCCGAGCAGCCGGTCGACCTTGCCCTCGATCGCGGCGTCCGTCAGCACCTTCGTCGTCTCCTGGAAGGACGCGGCCGACAGGAAGGACTCCGTCGCGAGCGACGCCTTGGTGATCCCGAGGATGAGGGGCTCGGACGTCGCCTGCTCCTTCTTCTCCTTCTTCACCCGCGTGTTCTCGCGCTCGAGCACGATCTTGTCCACGAGCTGGCCGGGCAGAAGCTCGGCGTCGCCCGCGTTCTCGACGCGCACCTTCTTCAGCATCTGCCGGACGATGAGCTCGATGTGCTTGTCGTGGATCTCGACGCCCTGTGACTTGTAGACCTTCTGCACCTCGCCCACGAGGTACAGCTCGGTCTCCGTGTAGCCCTTCAGGCGCAGGAGATCGGAGGGGTTGAGCGAGCCCTCGTGCAGCGGATCGCCCGGCTCGACGTGCTCGCCCTGTGCGACGCTCAGCCGCGTTCGGCGCGGGACGAGGATCGAGAAGTCGTCGTCCTCGTTCCCGGTGTCGGCGACGATCGTGATCCGGAGCTGACGCTCGGTCTCTTCGAGCGCGACGGTTCCCGCCACCTCGGCGAGCGCCGCGGCGCCCTTCGGGTTGCGCGCCTCGAAGATCTCGACGACGCGCGGCAGGCCGTGCGTGATGTCCGCGCCGGCGATGCCGCCGGTGTGGAACGTCCGCATCGTGAGCTGGGTACCCGGCTCACCAATCGACTGTGCGGCGATGATCCCGACGGCGTCGCCGATCTCGGAGAGCTCGCCGGTCGCGAGGAACGTGCCGTAGCACTGGCGACACACGCCTGTCTCGGCCTTGCACTTCAGCACCGACCGGACCGGGATCGAGAAGTCCTCGGCGATCTCGTCGCCGAGCTCCTCGACGATCTCCCGGAGCCGCGGCATCGTGATCTCCTCGCCCTTCTGGGCGACGACCGTCTTGCCGGGCTTACCGGACGCGAGCGGCTTGTGAACGTCCTCGGCAGCGATGCGGCCGGCGACGGACTTGTTCAGCCCGTCCGGCAGGAAGAGCGGCAGCTCGACGAACTCCTTCGTCTTGCAGTTCTCCTCGCGGATGATCACGTCCTGCGAGACGTCGACGAGACGCCGCGTGAGGTAGCCCGAATCGGCCGTGCGGAGCGCCGTGTCGGCGAGGCCCTTGCGGGCGCCGTGGGTCGAGATGAAGTACTCGAGCACCGACAGGCCTTCCATGAAGTTCGCCTTGATCGGGCGCTCGATGATCTCGCCCTTCGGATTCGCCATCAGTCCGCGCATGCCGGCCAGCTGGCGGAGCTGCGCGAACGAGCCGCGGGCCCCGGAGTTGGCCATCATGTAGATCGGGTTCAGCTCGTTGAGGTTGTCGACCATCGCGTTCGCGACGTCGTCGGTCGCCTCCGTCCAGATCGACGTGATCTGCTCGTGCCGCTCCGACTCGGTGATGAGCCCCTGGTCGTACGCGTCTTCCACGCGCGAGACCCGCTCCTCGTAGCCGGCGAGGATCTGCTCCTTGTTCGGCGGGATGACGATGTCGTTCTTCGAGATCGTCACGCCGGCGCGCGTGCCGTAGCGGAAGCCGAGGTCCTTGATCGTGTCGAGGACGTGGGCGACCGCGTGCGCACCGTGGCCTTCGACGAGCGCCGAGATGAAGTCGCCGAGCTCCTTCTTCGAGAGGGTGCGGTTGATGTACTCGTGGTAGGGGCCGCCGTCGCCGTTCTGCGCCGACGCCTCCTGCAAGGCGCGGTCGATCTCCGCGTTGAAGATCACCCGGCCCGGCGTGGTGAGGACGAGCTCGTCCTTCCACAGATACTCGATCGGCTGCTGGAGCCCGACCTGCTTCGCCTCGACGGCGAACTCGACCTCCTCCTCCGTGCGGAAGCGGGACGGCCGCGGGTCGAGCTTCTCGATCGCGACGCCGTCGAGGTTCTTGTCCGAGTACGTGAGGTAGTAGGCGCCGAGGACCATGTCCTGAGTCGGCGTCGCGAGGGCAGAGCCGTGGGCCGGCGAGAGGATGTTGTTCGCCGACAGCATCAGGATCCGCGCCTCGGCCTGGGCCTCCGACGACAGCGGCACGTGGACCGCCATCTGGTCGCCGTCGAAGTCCGCGTTGAAGGCGTGGCAGACGAGCGGGTGCACCTGGATCGCCTTGCCCTCGACCAGCGTCGGCTCGAATGCCTGGATCCCGAGCCGGTGCAGCGTCGGAGCGCGGTTGAGCAGCACCGGGTGCTCCTGGATGACCTCCTCGAGGATGTCCCAGACCTCGGCGTGCATCTGGTCGACGTGCCGCTTCGCGGCCTTGATGTTCTGGACGATCTTCCGCTCGACGAGCCGGCTCATGATGAACGGCTTGAACAGCTCGAGCGCCATGAGCTTCGGCAGGCCGCACTGGTGCAGGCGCAGGTGGGGGCCCGCGACGATCACGGAGCGGCCGGAGTAGTCGACGCGCTTGCCGAGCAGGTTCTGGCGGAAGCGGCCCTGCTTGCCCTTGAGCATGTCGGACAGGGACTTGAGCGGCCGGTTGCCCGGGCCGGTGACCGCGCGGCCGCGGCGCCCGTTGTCGAACAGGGCGTCGACGGCCTCCTGCAGCATCCGCTTCTCGTTGTTGACGATGATCTCCGGCGCGCCGAGGTCGAGCAGCCGCTTGAGGCGGTTGTTCCGGTTGATGACGCGGCGGTAGAGGTCGTTGAGGTCGGACGTGGCGAAGCGGCCACCGTCGAGCTGCACCATCGGGCGCAGCTCCGGCGGGATGACCGGTACGGCTTCGAGGATCATCCACTCCGGCCGGTTCTCGCTCGTGGTGAATGCGCTGACGACCTTGAGGCGCTTGATCGCCCGCTGCTGCTTCTGGCCCTTCGAGGTGCGGATCGTCTCGCGCAGCATCGCGGCCTCGGCGTCGAGGTCGAGGTCCTTGAGCAGCTCGCGGATTGCCTCCGCGCCCATGCCGCCGTTGAAGTAGACGCCGAACCCGTACGGCGAGCCGAAGCGGTCCTTGAGCTCGCGGAAGATCTGCTCGTCGTTGACGATCATCTTCGGCTCGAGCTCGCGGAAGATCCGCCAGGTCTCCTCCAGACGGTTCACGGCGTCGACCGC
>DASSVO010000023.1:0-21720 GCA_035706005.1 Gaiellaceae bacterium
CGCCTCTGGCGCTCGATCCAGGCGAAGGCGAAGACCGCGAAGGCGCCGGAGCTCGTCTACCAGGAGGCGGAGCTGCCCCTGCGGGTCGTCCGCGACCTCTTCACCGGCGACTTCGAGAAGGCGTTCGTCGACGACGAGCGCGCGTACCGGCGGATCGTCGGCTACCTCAAGAAGACCTCGCCGCACATGGTCGAGCGCGTCGTGCGCTACAAGGACAAGACGCCGGAGATGGAGGCCTTCGGTGTTGAGCAGGAGATCAAGTCGACGATCAGCCGCCGCGTCGACCTTCCCTCCGGCGGCTATCTCATCTTCGACTACGCCGAGGCATTCACCGTCATCGACGTCAACACGGGTCGCTTCGTCGGGGGCCGCGGCAAGAACGCGGGTGGCCGGCTCGAGGACACGATCACGAAGAACAACCTCGAGGCCGTGAAGGAGGTCGTCCGCCAGCTGCGGCTGCGTGACATCGGCGGGATCATCGTCATCGACTTCATCGACATGGCGAATCCCAAGAACCGGGCGACCGTCGAAGAGGCGCTGCGCTCCGAGCTCGAGCGCGACCGGACGAAGACGTACGTCGTCGAGATCTCGCCGCTCGGCCTCGTGGAGATGACGCGGCAGAACGTCACCGACGGCCCGCGCGAGGTGATGACGCGGAAATGCCCGACCTGCGGCGGCGACGGGATCGTCTACTCCGAGGCCTCGGCGGCGATCGACGTCGAGCGGCGTCTCCGCGCGCTCGCCGCGGGGTCGCGGGCGCAGGCTTTCAGGGTCGAGCTCGCCGACTCGATCGCGAGCGCGCTCGTCGGCCCGGGTGCGAGGCGGCTGCTCGAGCTCGAGGCCGTGACGAAGAAGCGGTTCTTCCTCGAGGGCAAGCCGGAGACGCACCTCGATCACTTCGTTGTCCTCAGCGAGGGGAAGCTGGTCGATCTCGCGCCGCCGGCTCCCGTGGGTGAGGACTCCGAGGTGATGCTCCAGCTCGTCGAGGTCGACCGCTACGACGGGGCGGCCGCCGTCGGGAAGCTCGACGGGCTCGACGTCGTCGTCGCCGACGCGGCCGCGCACGTCGGCAAGCGCGTCAAGGTGCGTGTCGAGCGTGTGCTCGACGGACGCGCCTACGCCGTCCCGATCCGCAAGGCGAAGGAGGCTCCGGCGCCGCTGACCGCAGAGGGCGAGGCCGAGAAGCCGACGCGCAAGCCGCCGGCCCGGAAGGGTGCGCAGCCTGCAGCGAAGGAGGCCGAGTCCACCGAGGTGGACGAGGCTGTGATCGTGACGGAGCCCGAGCCCGAAGCGGAGGAGGGGCCCGAGAGGGAGGAGGCGCCCCAGGCCGAGTCCGAGGAGGCTCCGAAGCCGAAGAAGAAGACTCGGCGCGGCTCCCGCGGCGGCCGCAAGCGCAAGAAGCCCGCGGCGACGGAAGCCGCCGAGGCCGAGCTCGAGGCGGGCGGCGCCTCCGAGGACTCGCCTGAGCCGCCGCGCGCCGTCACGATCCACGTCCCCGGTGAGGATCTGGGCCGTGAGGGGACGGTCGAACCCGTCGACGGTGCTCCGGAGCCCGAGGCGACCGAGGAACCCGCCGCCGACGACGCCGCGGAGACTCCGAAGCCGAAGAAGAAGACCCGGCGCGGCTCGCGCGGTGGACGGAACCGGAAGAAGAAGCCGGCGACCACGTCCCAGAACGGCGACGAGGCAGCCACCGAGGCGCCCGAGACGGAGGAGCCGGAGGCGGAGGTGCCTTCCGCCGTCGACGGAGATTTCGAGTACGTCCCGATGTCCGAATGGCTCGACGAGATCGAATCCAAGCGTTAGCTACACTGCCGCTTCGCGGGCGCAAGGCCCGCGTTTCCACGCCATGAGCTCCTACGCGATCATCAGTCTCGGCGGCAAGCAGTACCGCGTCCAGGAGGGCGAGCGACTGCTCGTCGACCGCCTCCGTGAGGACGAGGGCGCGACGCTCCAGCCGCGTGTCCTGCTCGTGGGCGGCAACGGCGCGCCGGACCTGGCGCCGTCCACGACCGTGACGGCGCGCGTCGTCGGACACGAGCTCGGCGAGAAGATCCGGATCGGCAAGTACCGCCGCCGCACCGGTTACAAGAAGCACACCGGCCACCGCAGCCGGCTGACGCGGATCGAGATCGAGTCGATCGGCGCCGCCAAGCGCGCAGCGAAGGCCGCGCCGAAGAAATCCACTGCGGCGGCGGCGCTGAAGGAGAAGACCGAGACGGCGCTTCCCGAGGGCTACGAGTCGATGACGATCGCGCAGCTCTCGGAGGCGGCCGGCGGCTGGAGCCGCGAGCAGGTCGAGGCGGCGCTCGAGCACGAGCGTTCCGGCAAGGCACGCAAGGGCGCGCTCGCGGCGCTGGAATCGGCACTCGAGGAGAAGAAGTAATGGCGCACAAGAAGGGACTCGGTTCGTCGCGGAACGGCCGCGACTCCAATCCGAAGATGCTCGGCGTGAAGCTCTTCGCCGGCCAGGAGGTGACGGCGGGGATGATCCTCGTCCGGCAGCGCGGCACGCGCTTCCGCCCCGGCCCGGGCGCCGGGATCGGCAAGGACGACACGATCTTCGCCATGCGCGACGGCAAGGTCGCCTTCCGGACGAGCGGCGAACGCCGCTTCGTCTCGGTCGTCGAGGCCGAATAGCTCTCCGGCAAGCCGAGCTGCGAGAACGAGCACCGCTGCAACGTGGCGGGGACGACGTCGTTTGTAACAGACTGTTACGAGCTGCGGCCCGCTGCGGCTTCGCTCCATGGTCGGACCCGCCGAAACGGGCCATGTCGTGGCAAGTAACAGACTGTTACTAGCCGAGTACGGTTCCCGCGATGTTCCACGACCGAGCACGACTGACCGCGATCGCCGGTAAAGGCGGCGACGGCTCGATCCACTTCCGGCGCGAGAAGTACGTGCCGCGCGGCGGGCCCGACGGGGGCGACGGCGGCGACGGCGGCGACGTCGTACTCGTCGCGGATCCGCGGCGGCGCGACCTCTCCGGCTTCCGGCCGAACCAGAAGCTCCGGGCGGGCCGCGGCGGAGTCGGCGGCGGCCGGCTCTCGAACGGCGCACGCGGTGACGACGCCGTGCTCGCCGTTCCCGTCGGGACCCAGGTCTTCGACGGTGAAGAGCTCGTCGCCGACCTCGCGCACCCGGGCGCGCGCGTCCTCGTCGCCGAGGGCGGCGCGGGCGGTCGCGGCAACAAGCATTTCGCCGGGCCGAGCCGTCAGACGCCGCGCTTCGCCGAGGTCGGCCTGCCCGGCGAGGAACGGGAGGTGGAGCTCCGCCTCAAGCTCCTCGCCGACGCCGCTCTCGTCGGCCTCCCGAACGCCGGCAAGTCGTCGCTCCTGACCCGAATCTCGAACGCCCGGCCGAAAGTCGCGGAGTATCCGTTCACGACGCTCTCGCCGGTCCTCGGGACGGTAGAGGCGACAGACGGACGGCAGCTCGTCGTCGCGGACGTCCCCGGGCTGATCGAAGGCGCGAGCGAGGGCGTCGGGCTCGGACACGAGTTCCTCGCCCACCTCGAGCGCGCCCGGGTGCTCGTCCACGTCGTCGACTCGGCCGAGGACGACGCCGACGAGCGCTGGCGCACGATCGACGCCGAGCTAGCGGCCTACGGCGCCGGGCTCGACGAGCGCCCGCAGATCGTCGTCCTCAACAAGATCGACCTGCGTCCCGGCCCGCCTTCCTTCGGCGTCGAGGACGACCGGATTCTCCGCGTCCTCCGCGTCTCCGCCGCGACCGGGGCCGGCCTCGACGAGCTGCGCGGGGCGCTGTTCGAGCTCGTCCCACAGGAGGCGGTGGCGGATCCGGTGGAGACGGCCGACGAGATCGTCGACTTCCTCGTCTACCGGCCACGACCGGCGCGGCGGGCGTTCCGCGTCTACCGTACCGAACGCGGCTTCCGCATCACGGGCACGCCGCCGGCGGAGGACGAGCTCGAGGCGATCCTCCGCGCCGCCGGCGCGCGGACGGGCGACGAGGTCGAGGTCGGAGAGGAGCTGCTCGAGTGGGAGTAATCCTCTTCGGCGGCGCCTTCGATCCGCCGCACCTCGGACACGTCGCGGTCGCCGACGCCGCGAGGGAGCGCTTCGGCGTCGCGCGTCTCGTCGTCCTGGTCAGCGAGCTGCCGGCGCATCGGACCGTCCACGCCTCCGCCGAGGACCGGCTCGCGCTCGCTCGCGCGGCCTTCCCGGGCGACGAGGTCCGGCTCGACCCGCACCCGCGGACGATCGAGCTGCTCCGCGCCGAGGGCTTCGACGATCCCGTCTTCGTCGTGGGGGCGGACCAGTTCCGCGGCTTCCTCGGGTGGAGCGAGCCCGCGGCGGTGCTCGAGCGGGCGACGCTCGCGGTCGCCACGCGTCCGGGCTTTCCCAGGCAGGAGCTCGACGCCGTGCTCGGACAGCTCGACCGGCCGGACCGCGTCGTCTTCTTCGAGATCGAGCCGAACCCGGCCGCCTCGACGGACATACGGGCTCTCGTCGCCGCGGGAAAGCTGCTCGAAGGCCTGGTTCCGAGCGCCGTGGCGCGACTCGTGGCCGAGCGCGAGCTTTACCGTCCGCGGGCCGCGGATACACTGGAAGGGAAGCGATCCGAGGACACGAGCAGACCCTGACCTCACTCGAACAGGCCCGCCGCATCGCCGCTCTCGCCCGCGAGAAGCTGGCCGAGGACGTCGTGATCCTCGACATGCGGCCCGAATGCTCCTTCACGGACTACTTCGTGATCGCCACGGGGCGCAATGCGCGCCAGACCGCTGCGATCTGGGACGAGGTGCACGGGCGGCTGAAGCAGGAGGAGCGGCTGCTGCCGCGGAGCGTCGACGGCACGCGCGAAGGCGCCTGGATCGTCGCCGACTATCTCGACGTCGTCCTGCACGTGTTCACGCCCGACGCCCGCGGCTTCTACCGGCTCGAGGAGCTGTGGAGCGACGTGCCCGCGGTCGACGTCGACGTCGCGGCCGTCTAGGCCGTCTTCAGCCCCCGGCGCGTGAGGATCACGTTGCCGACCTGTGTCGGCAGGCCGTGGACGAGGCTGCCGCCGAGCCGCACGTCGAGGGCGGTGGGATCCCCGATCCGGATCCAGACGGGCCCGCTTGCGAGGTCGACGGGAAGCGTCTTGCCCTGCAGCAGCGTCCCCTCGTACACGGTCGGGCCGGTTGCGCCGCCCTTGCGAACCCAGAGCCACGAGGAACCGCGAGAGGCGACGAGCATCGCCCGGTTCGGGAGCGCGGCGGAGTGTTGCCGATGCTGCTTGTGCTTCTTCTTGTGAGCCGTGTGGTGTGCGCCCGTGGTGGTCCGGACGGACGTCGTCGGCGCTCCCTCCTTACGGCCCGAGGAGCCGCTGAGCTGCCACGCCGCGACGGCAGCGACGATCGCGACGAGGACGCCGAGGGCCAGCGCGGGACGAAGGAGGAGGCCGCCGCGGCGGAAGCGCGGGCCTGTCCGCGCGAAACGCTCCGGAACGAAGGGCAGCTGCTCGTCGGGGTGGGCGAAGCGGTTGTTGTACTCGTCGACGTAGAGGTTCCCGTCCAGGCCGAGGTAGTCGGCGTACGTGCGCAGGAACCCCTTCACGTACGCGTCGCCCGGTAGGAGCTCCCAGCGCTCTTCCTCGAGCGCCTGGAGGTAGCGGTCGCGAATCCGGATCGCCTTCTGGACGTCGGCGGGCGTGAGACCGCGCTTCAGGCGGGCCTCGCGCAGGCTCCCACCGATCTCGAACATGCCCCATTGTCACGGACCCCGCCTGTGCCCGCCAACGCGGCGCAATCAGGTGAGCGCCGGTCTCCTTCTCGCCGCGCGCGCGAGATCGGTCAGCTCCTCCAGTGCGGTGGCCGCCTCCTCGGCGTCGCGGTCGCGCAGTGTCGTGTGGACGGCCCGCCCCGCGGTGTCCACATGGACGCTCGCGAGGCGCAGGCGCCGCTGCACCGGCCCCTGCACATGGCGAAGGCTCTGGGCCTTCTCCAGTGGAACCCAGCAGGTGACGCGACGCAAGCGACCGCTCGTCGTGGCGACACACGTCTCGGTGCGGCCCCAGCTCAGCGCCCGGTAGCGGAACGGGCTCTTCCAGAAGACCCGCCGTGGCGGTCGGGACAGCTCTCGAGGCCGGTCCGGCATGAGTCGGTCCACGAGCTCCAGCCCGAGTGTGCGCTTCCCGACGGGCAGCAGCGCCCGCAGTGGGCGGCGCGCCGCGGCTCCCTCTCCTTTCGATCGCTGCCGTCCCGCGATGTCGACCTCCAGCCGACACCAGCCGAGCGGCCGCCACAGCCAGGGCTCGACCAGCCGCACGGCCTGCACGCGGCCCGGCCGGATCACCTCGGCCGTCAGCGCGACGAGGCCGCCACGCAGGTGGAGGCCGTCCGGGCCTTCCGCGACGGTCAGCCGGTACTGCTGGTTGAACCGGCGCCAGACGAGGGTGACCATGCTGATCGCCCAGAAGAAGCCGCCTCCGCCCAGTACTCCGGCCACGGTGCGCGGCGAGACGGCAAAGCCGGCGACCAGCCCCGCGAGGATCACGATCAGCCAGCCGTTCTCGAGCACGATCGCCGTGATGAGCTGCCCGGTCGCCACGGTCGCCAGCACGCGTTCCTCCGACGGGACCCCCTCCTGCTCGGTGGAGGGTGCCGCGGCGGGCTCGCCGTGACGCGCGCCGCGTGCCAGCGTGAGGAGCTGGTCCCGCAGCGGCTCGACCTCGTGTTCGGCGACATAGGCGAGTCGTGCCGTGTCGCCTGTCGACCCCGCCATCCGCAGGCGGAGCTCGGCGACTCTGAACAGCCGCGCGAGCCCCGGCCGGACGACGTCGATCGCCTGTACCTGGGCAAGCGGGAAGCGGAGCGACTGCCGCCGCAACAGTCCCGTTTCGATCCGCAGGTCGTCGTCGTCGATCCGCCAGCGCGTGACCAGCCAGGAGACGACGCCTCCGGCCGTCAGGATCGCGATGATCACCAGCTGAGGCGTCGCGTTCTTCAGCGTGTCGCCGCCGAAGGCGATCGGGACGAGCAGGATTGCGATCGCGATCGTCGCCCGTCCGCCCCGCACGACGGGCGAGAGTGGATGCAGCCGCTGCCAACCTTCGGGCGATCCGGAGGTCACAGGCCGGCCGCCTGAGCCTCGCCGAGCTCGGCGAGGCGATCGCGGAGGCGCGCTGCCTCCTCGCGGGCCAGTCCCGGGATGCGGGCGTCCGTGGCCGCGGCCGCCGTGTGGAGACGCACCGTGGCGAGGCCGAAGATCCTCTCCAGCGGGCCCGCCGTCACGTCGATGAACTGCATCCGCCCGTACGGCACGACCGACAGCCGCGCGAACATCACGCCCCGCCGGACGAGCAGGTCGTCCTCCCGCTCGGCGTAGCCCCACGACCCGTAGCGCCGGCCGACGAAACGCCACGACAAGGCCGCGACGACGAGCACGGCGACGACGAAGCCGACGGCCACACCGGATCCGGACACCGCAGCGGCCACCGCGCCTGCGACGACCACGCCCAGGGCCGGCACCCCGACCTCCAACCGGCGCAGCTTCAGCAACTGCCGCGAGGGCGTTCGCCACTCTTCCGGTTCGACACCCACCGCGAGTGGACCCAGCCGGGCTCGAACCGGCGACCTTCGCGCTGCCAGCGCGACGCTCTCCCAGCTGAGCTATGGGCCCCTGGGACGACCCAGTCTAGCGGCGCTGCGTAGCCGCCTACACTCGACCCCATGAGTCACGAGAGCGCCGAGAGCGCCGAGCTCCTGCTGCGCGGCTACCACGCGTTCGTCGCGGGGGATCTCGAGGCGATAGAGACGATGCTCGACCCGGACGTCGAGTGGGTGGCTGCCGGCGAGTCGGACGCAATCGTCATCAGCCGTGACCGTGTCCTCGAGGTGGTGGCCGATCGAGCCGCGGAGGGATACCACGTCGTGGTCGACCGCGCGATCGGGCTTGCCGACCGCGTCGTCGTCAGCATGCGCTTCTCGCGAATCGAGCTCGACCCGTCCGACGAGCGGCCGCTGCAGAGCCGCCGCTCGTATCTCCTCGGCCGCTGGGCAGCCGTCGTCCACGTGCGTGACGGGCGCGTTGTCCGCGTCGAGGAGCACCCGCACCTCGAGTCCGCTCTCGAGGCTGCGGGACTCGAAGCCGAGTAGGTACAATCTGGATACCTACTACAGCTTGGAGTGTGAATTAGCCGTGACCGATCTGTTGCTCGTCCCGCTCGAGGACACCGTCGTCTTCCCGGGCATGAACGCCACCCTCACGGTCGACGTCGGCGACGAGGACCGCGTCGTGCTCGTGCCGCGCCACGAGAGCGAGTACGCGGCCGTCGGCACCGTCGCCGAGGTCACCGACCGCGTGCGCATGCCGGGCGGCGTGCGCGCGGTCAGCCTCGAGGGGCTGCACCGCGGCGTCATCGGCGCCGCCCACAGCGACTCGCTCGGCCGGCTCCGCGCGGAGGTCGAGGAGCGCCTCGACGAGAATCCGCCGCCCGTGCAGACGCGCGAGCTCGAGCGCGAGTACCGCGCGGTCGTCGAGGAGATCCTCGACCTGCGAGGCGCGGACGACCGCGTGCGCGAGTTCCTCCGCGCGATCACGGAGGCGGGTGCGCTCGCCGACACGTGCGCCTACGCGCCCGACATCAGCTTCGCGCAGCGCGTCGAGCTCCTCGAGACGGTCGACGTGGTCGAGCGGCTCGACCTCGCGCTCGGGCTGCAGCGAGAGCGGCTTGCCGAGCTGCAGGTGCGCCGGCGCATCCGCGACGACGTCGAGGAGGGCGCGCAGAAGCAACAGCGCGAGTGGTTCCTCCGCCAGCAGATGAACTCGATCCGCAAGGAGCTCGGCGAGGACGAGGGGTCCGTCGTCGACGAGTACCGGACGAAGATCGACGAGGCAGGCATGCCCGAGGACGTGCGCGCGCAGGCCGAGCGCGAGCTCCGGCGCCTGGAGACGATGGGCGACGCGAGCGGTGAGGCGTCGATGATCCGCACGTATCTCGACTGGCTCGTCTCCGTGCCGTGGTCGCAGCGGAGCGACGAGACGCTCGACCCACAGGGCGCGAGGGAGGTTCTCGACGCCGACCATGCCGGCCTCGAGGACGTGAAGGATCGCATCGTCGAATACCTCGCGGTGCGCAAGCTCCGCCAGGACCGCGGTATCGCGAGCGACAAGAAGAGCGGCGCCATCCTGACGCTGATCGGGCCTCCCGGGACGGGCAAGACCTCGATCGGCGAGTCGGTGGCGCGCGCGCTCAACCGCGAGTTCGTCCGGATGTCGCTCGGCGGCGTCCGCGACGAGGCCGAGATCCGCGGCCACCGCCGCACGTACATCGGCTCGCTGCCGGGGCGGCTCGTCCGCGCGCTGCGCGACGCCGGCACGATGAATCCGGTCATCCTGCTCGACGAGGTAGACAAGGTCGGCGCCGACTGGCGCGGCGATCCCTCCGCGGCGCTGCTCGAGGTGCTCGACCCGGCGCAGAACCATTCGTTCCGCGACCATTACCTCGACGTCGAGCTCGACCTCTCCGAGGTCTTCTTCATCGCCACGGCGAACGTCGCCGACACGATCCCCGGCCCGCTGCTCGACCGGATGGAGGTCATCCGCTTCGACGGCTACACGGTTGATGAGAAGACGGCGATCGCGCGCGGCTACCTGTGGCCGCGGCAGGTCGAACGGAACGGCCTGCGCGAGGACGAGGTCTCGATCTCCGACGAGACGATCGAGGTCGTCGTGTCCGAGTACACGCGCGAGGCCGGGGTGCGCCAGCTCGAGCGCGAGCTCGGCACGATCCTCCGCAAGACTGCGACGCGCATTGCGGCCGGCCAGGTCGAGGCGCCCGTCGAGGTCGACGTGGACGTGGTGCGGGATGCGCTCGGCCGCCAGAAGTTCTTTCAGGAGGCGGCGGAGCGGACGGCCGTCCCCGGGGTCGCCACCGGACTGGCCGTGACGGGCACCGGCGGCGACGTCCTCTTCGTCGAGGCGACGTCGATGGAAGGCGGGAACGGGAACGAGCTCGTCCTCACCGGCCAGCTCGGAGACGTGATGAAGGAGTCGGCGCGCATCGCGCTCTCGTACGTGCACTCGCATGCCGAGGAGCTCGGAATCGAGCCCGACTCGTTCAGGGACAAGTCGTTCCACGTGCACGTCCCGGCCGGCGCGATTCCGAAGGACGGCCCGAGCGCCGGGATCACGATGACGACCGCACTCGCCTCGCTCCTCTCGGAGCGGCCGGTCAAGCACACGGTCGGGATGACGGGCGAGGTGACGCTGCAGGGTCGCGTCCTGCCGATCGGCGGGCTGAAGCAGAAGGTGCTTGCCGCCCACGCCGCCGGCCTGACGGACGTGATCATCCCCGAGCGCAATCGCGCCGACCTCGACGACGTGCCGGAGGACGTGCGCGACGCCATGCGCTTCCACCCGGTGATGACGCTCGGCGAGGTGCTCGAGCTCGCGTTGGAGCCGAAGGCGAAGCCGAGCCTTCGCGCCGTCTAGGAGCTCCGATGCGCTGCCGCTCCTGCCGGCCGCTGCCCGAGGAGGTCGCCCGTGCGGCGGATCTCCTCGGGCGGCGCTGGGCGCTCGCGATCCTCTGGGCCTCGGCGGAGGCCGGCGCAGTCCGCTTCAACGAGTTCAAGCAGACCCTCGAAGGCATCCCGCCGCGGACGCTCGCGGCGCGCCTCAACGAACTCGAGGAGGCGGGCGTGCTCGAGCGGCGGGTCTTCGACACGCGCCCGCCGCACGTTGAGTACCGCCTGACGGAAGCCGGCCGGCGTCTGCGCTACGTCGTCGAGGCGCTCAACGCCTTCGCCGCGTCGGCGTAAGCAAGGCATCGACTACCAGAACAGCACGGAGCGGGGGCGAGACCGCGCTCTCGCCCGCGCGGAGTTCCGTTCACTCGGCCTGAAGAGCGAAGCTCTTCAGGCCGGCGCCATCGCGGCGATCTCGCGCTCACGGGCCAGGCGTTCGAGGGCCTGCGTCTCGATCTGGCGCACCCGCTCGCGCGTGAGGCCCATCTCGCGGCCGATCATCTCGAGGGACTTCGGATCCTGGTCGCCGTCCAGCCCATAGCGGAGCTTGATCACCTGCTGCTCGCGCTCCGGCAGCTTGGCAACCGCGGCGCGTAGGACGTTCTCGCTCAGGCCGACGACGACCTCCTCCTCGACGTCGCTCTTGTCGGTGGCGACGATGTCGCCGAACGCGGTGTCGCTCTCCTCTCCGAGCGGCTTGTCGAGACTCGCCACCGCGCGCGCCGCCGCCCTCACCTCGCGGACGTGTTTGAGCGAGAGCTTCGCCAGCTTGGCCACCTCCTCGTCGGTCGGAGGCCGCTCGAGCTTCAGCGTCAGCTCCCGCTCCGCCCGCGCGATCTTCTGCTCGCGCTCGACGATGTGGACCGGGATCCGGATCGTGCGCGACTTGTTGGCGACGCCGCGTTGCACCGCCTGGCGGATCCACCACGTCGCGTAGGTCGAGAACTTGTAGCCGCGCCGCCAGTCGAACTTCTCGACTGCGCGGATGAGGCCGATGATTCCCTCCTGGATGAGGTCGAGCAGCGAGAGCCCGTGGCCCTGGTACTTCTTCGCGATCGAGACGACGAGCCGGAGGTTTGAGTTGATCATCCTGTCCTTCGCGGGCCCGTCGCCTCGCTCGATGCGCTTGGCCAGCTCGACCTCCTCCGCGGCGGTCAGCAGCGGGTAGCGGCCGGCCTCGTTGAGGAACAGCTGCAGCGAGTCGGTCGTCATCGCGGCCACGGCTTCGTTCGAGAAGTGCGTCTCCGCGACGTCCGGGAGGCTGCAGTCGTCCGTCAGCTCGATCCCGCGCTCGTCGAACTGCTCGTACAGCGACGAGACCTCCTCCTCGTCGAGGTCGAGCTCGGTCAGGACTTGTGTGAAGGCCGAGAGGTTGACGCAGCCGACTTCCTCGGCGTGCTCCATCAGCGCGCGCAGCTGGTCGTGGCTCATCGCTCTGCTATTGCCGTGATTTTCCGTTCGTTAACGCGTATGAGTTTCAGGCCGCATCCGGGGGTAGACTCAGAGGCGGTGAAGGCGCCGGACACGCTCTGGGAGCTGGTCTTCCTCATGGTGATCCTCAAGATCCCCATCGCATATCTCTGCTACGTGGTTTGGTATGCGATCAAGGCCCAGCCCCGCGGACGCGGTGGGCCGGCCGGGGTCCGCGCGATCCCGGATCCGCCGCCGCCGGGGCTCGACCACTCGCGTAGGCGGTCGCGCCGCAGGCCGCCGCGCCCGCACGGAAGCCCCGCTCGGGTCTACGCGCGCACCGCGCGCGCGGAGGCCGCGCGCGCCGGTAGGATCGCCGGCCGTTGAACGCGGAGAGCGAGACCCTGCACGAGGGCGCCGGCAGGCGCCCTGCGGAAACGGTCGCCGGCTTCCTGTCGGCGATGGCGATCTTCATGAGCATCATCGGGATCGCCTGGCACCCGCTGCGTCTGATCCTGCCGTCCACCGCGATCGCCCTCATCGCATCGGGGATGGCCGGCCCGGGTCGCCAGCTCCCGCGTGCAGCTGTGCTCATCTGCGCCGTGTGCCTTTTCCTCGGGTTCACGGTCGCGGTGGCCACGAGCAACGCGCTCTGGTAGTCGCGCGGCCGCTGCTACAACAGGTCTGGACATGGGTCGTCCAGACGTCGACGGGCTGAACACCGGTTACGCAGCGCTGCTCCTGGAGCAGTACCTCGACAACCCCGGCGCCGTGCCGGAGGAATGGCGTGATCTCTTCGAGAGCGAGCCCGGGGCGCTCCTGCAGCGCCAGCCCGGCCTCGCGCGCCTCCTGGAACTCGTGGCTGCGGACGGGGACGGGCATGCGGCAGCCGGCGTGGCCACGCCGCCGCCTCCGGCAGCAGCGCCCGAGCCCGCACCCGCCGCGCCGGTCGACGAGGAGCTTCTCGGCGGCATCGCCGCGTCGATGGCGCTCGTCAAGGCGATCCGGATGCACGGCCATCTCGCAGCACGGTTCGACCCGCTGGGCTCCGAGCCGCCCGGGGACCCGGCGCTCGAGCCCGAGCGGCTGATCCCGAAGCTGACCTCCGAGCTGCAGGCGCGCATCCCCGCCCGGCTCCTCCGTCTCCACGTCGAAGGCGAGACGCTCGCCGAAGCGCTGCCGCGCCTGCTCGAGACGTACACCGGCACGATCGCGTACGAGATCGAGCACATCTCCGATCACGAGGAGCGCGTCTGGCTGCGGCAGGCGATCGAATCCGGCCGCTACCGGCGCCAGCTGTCGCGTGACGAGCGGGTGCGGCTGCTGACGCGCCTCAGCCGGGTGGAAGGGATGGAGCGCTACCTGCGGCGTGCCTTCCTCGGGCAGAAGCAGTTCTCGGCCGAGGGCCTCGACGTGATGATCCCGATGCTCGACGAGGCGATCGAGCTCGCCGCCGCGGCAGGCGCCCACGAGACCGTGATCGGCATGGCGCACCGTGGCCGGCTCAACGTCCTCGCGCACGTCGTGGGACGTCCGTACGAGACGATCCTGCGCGAGTTCGAGGGCGAGCGGACGATCGAGGCCGTGGTGTCGACCGAGGAGGGAGGGAGCGGCGACGTCAAGTACCACCTCGGCGCGCAGGGGACGCGCTCGACCCCGACCGGGGACATCACGATCACGCTCGTCTCCAACCCGAGCCACCTGGAGGCGGTCGACCCGGTCGTCGAGGGGAGGGCACGCGCGGAGCAGACCGATCGGTCCTCCCGGCAGGGCTACCACGACCCGAGCGTCGCGCTGCCCGTCCTCATCCACGGCGATGCGTCGTTCGCCGGCCAGGGGAGCGTCGCCGAGACGCTCAACCTCCAGGCGCTCGCCGGGTACTCGACCGGCGGCACGCTCCACCTGATCGCGAACAACCAGGTCGGCTTCACCACCGACCCCGAAAGCGGGCGCTCGACGCGCTACTCGAGCGACCTCGCGAAAGGCTTCGACATCCCCATCGTCCACGTCAACGCCGACGATCCGGAGGCGGCGCTCGCAGCGATCCGGCTGGCGCTCGCCTACCGGCGCCGGTTCGGCCACGACGTCGTCGTCGACCTCGTCGGCTACCGGCGGCACGGCCACAACGAGCAGGACGAGGCCGCGTACACGCAGCCGCTTCTCGCTGCCGCGATCGCGGAGCACCCGACCGCGCGCGAGCAGTTCGCCGGACGCCTCGTGGCCGACGGCGACCTGACGCAGGAGCAGGCGGATGCGCTCGACGACGAGGTCCTCGCGGAGCTGCGGAAGGCGCACGAGGCGCTGAAGGAGACGTTCGGCCGGCCGGAGACTCCCTCGCCCGAGGACACGCACATCCCGGCCGCAACCGGCGACGAGGTGGTCACGGCCGTCGCCGCCGAACGGCTGCGGGCGCTCAACGAGCAGCTCCTCCGCGTTCCCGCCGGTTTCGCTCCCCACCCGAAGCTCATGCGCCAGCTCGAGCGGCGGCGGGAGACGCTCGAGCAGGGCGGGATCGACTGGGGCCAGGCGGAGGCGCTCGCGTTCGCCTCGCTCCTCGTCGAGGGGATCCCGATCCGGCTGACAGGGCAGGACACCGAGCGGGGCACGTTCTCCCACCGGCACGACGTCCTCCACGACGTGAACACGGGAGCGACCTTCACGCCGCTCCAGCATCTCGACGACGCCGGAGCCGCCTTTGAGATCTACAACTCGCCGCTGTCGGAGTACGCCTGCGTCGGCTTCGAGTACGGCTACGCCGCGGCGGCGCCGGAGGCGCTCGTCCTCTGGGAGGCCCAGTTCGGGGACTTTGTCAACGGCGCGCAGATCGTCATCGACCAGTTCATCGCGGCCGGCCTGTCCAAGTGGCGCGAGTCCACCCGCCTGACGCTGCTCCTGCCCCACGGCTACGAGGGCAACGGGCCGGAGCACTCGAGCGCACGCCTCGAGCGCTTCCTCCAGCTCGCAGCGCAGGACAACCTCCGGATCGCCAACTGCACGACGTCCGGCCAGTACTTCCACCTGCTGCGGCGACAGGCGCTGGACGCGACGGCGCGTCCGCTCGTCGTCATGACTCCGAAGGGGCTCCTGCGGTTGAAGCAGGCCGGCGCGACGCTCGAGGATCTCGCGCACGGCGAGTTCCGCCCCGTTCTCGACGACCCGGTTCTCGCTGCGGGAGACCGCGAGCGCGTGGAGCGACTCGTGCTCTGCCAGGGGAAGATCTACTACGACATCGTCGGTCACGAGGAACGCGAGCGGGCGGCCGGCGTGGCGGTCGCGCGGATCGAGCAGCTCTACCCGTTCCCGGTCGAGCGCGCGAACGCTCTCCTGGCCGGCTACCCGAACCTGCGCGAGCTCGTCTGGGCGCAGGAGGAGCCGCAGAACATGGGCGCCTGGCGTCCGATCCGGCACCGTCTCGAAGAGACGAAGCCGGAAGGCGTTCCGCTCCTCTACGTCGGACGGCCCTGGCGCGCCAGTCCCAGCGAGGGCTATCCGACCGCGCACCTGCGCGAGCAGGACCGGATCGTCCGCGCGGCGCTAGGGCTGTAGCAGCAGACCTACTGGCTGCTTCCGTCGCCCTGGCCGTGGCTCTGGCCCTGGCCTTCGGTCTGGGTGTTCCCGGGCGCTACGGGCGGCGCCGGCGCGCCGCGGCCTGGGCTGCTTTCGCCGCCAGCTTGGGGCCGTGCTTGCGGGCCAGCCTCATGACCTGCCTTTGCTGCTGCGGCGGCAGGCGACGCCAGATGTCCCACAGCGCGATGGTCAGTGCCCACGGAGTGGGGCGAAGCTTGCGGAGCTTGCCGGCCATGGCCGGATCCTCGCAGATCGCTGCTCCGCTGGGCGCCGTTCCCTTCGTCGTTGCTCCCCTGGTCGCCATGCTCGTGCGAGGCGTTCCCGTGCGCCGAGGCCGGAGCGGCCGTCGGTGGGGTCCCAGACGACGCTGCCGTCGGCGCCGGAGGCGGACTCAGCGTCCCGGTCGGGGCCGGCGGAGCGGGCGGGGCGGGCGCGGGCTTCGCGTGAACCGGGCTCGGCTTCGCGGCCAGCTTCGCGGTGGCCGCCGTGACGGGAGCCCGCGGCGCCGGGGCCGGCTGCGCCACCCGCGAGGGCGCGACCCGGTGCGGCGCCTTCGGGATCGCGGGTGCCTGGACGACGCTGCGGCCGGGACCCGGCGCGAGCGCGATGCCGAACGGCTGCGGGCCCGACGAGAGAAGGCGGGGGAGGAACGCAGCTCCTGCGATGGCAGTCGCGAGGAGCAGCGCGGCGACCGCGCGTTCCCTTCTACTCATGCTGTCCCACTCTCCCGCCGAAAACATCCCTACGGGGTCTATCGGCAGAAGGGATGCCTCACTTGATGCTCGGAAGGCTGCAGTCGAGCAGCTTCAAGCTGAAGCTCGTCGCCTACTTCGTTCTGCTGTCGCTCGTTCCGATGGCGGCCACGTACTGGGGATTCAGCACCGTCGCCGGTTCGGGCCAGTCGCGCCAGGTCACCCTCCGTCAGGAGGCCGGGCTTCGCGCCGCGCTCACGCTCTACCAGGAGCGGGCCGATCGGGCTCAAGCCGAGGCCAAGCGCGTCGCCCGGCTCCGGCCGCTGCAGCGTGCGCTCCAACGGCACGACGCGGAGGCGCTGGGGCGCATCCTGGCCGGGAACCCGTCGCTCTACGTCCGCGGCGCAGGCACCCGCGCCGGCGCGTCGCCGCCTTTCGCCGCTCGGCTTCCCGTCGAGGTGGTGACGGGCACACGGCGAGTGGGCGAGGTCGTGGCAACCGTCCCGCTCGACGTGCGTCTCGTCGAGAATCTGCGGCGTCGCGCAGCCTTCGCCGCCGGCGACGTGCTCGTCCTCCTCGAGGGAACGCGGATCGCGGCAGCGGCGCCGGCGCTCCACGGTCACGTCGCGATCGCGCCCGGACGGGGCCGGACGGTCCGGGTGGCGGGGACCCGCTACGCCGCGCTTGCCGCACCGCCGCTGTCGGAAGTGCCGGCGGCACGCCTCGCCGTGCTGACACCGAAAGCGCTGGTCGACGCGGCGGACGCCCGGACGCGCAACAGGATCCTCATCGGGCTCCTGGCCTGTCTGGCACTCGTGGGCGGGGCCGCCTACCTCCAGGGCCGGTCGATCGTCCGGCATCTCCGCCGCTTCGCCACGGCTGCGCGAGGAATCGCACACGGGAGCCTCGGAGAGCGGGTGCCCGTCCGGGGCAAGGACGAGTTCGCCGCATTGAGTGCCGCGCTGAACGACATGGCGGCGCAGCTCGAGGCGCGCGTCGCCGAGCTCGAGGCCGAGCGTGCTCGCGGGCGCGAGGCGTTGGCGCGGTTCGGCGAGGCGCTCGCCGCGACCCACGACGCGAAGCAGCTCCTGCGTATCGTCGCGGCAGCAGCTGCCGAGGCGACCTCCGCCCGGGGCTGCCGGATCGTGGCGGCCGACGGCTTCGTCGTCGTGAACGGCGATGCCGATGCGGACGGCGAACGCCTGACCATCCCGCTGAACGCAGCCGGCGAGGACTTCGGGACGCTCGAGCTCGTGGGTGACGCGTTCAGCGACGACCAGCGGCTGAACGCCGCGTCCCTCGCTGCACAGGCCGTGGTGGCTCTCGAGAACGCACGCCTGCACAGGGCGGTGGAGCGGCAGGCGCTGATCGACGGCCTCACCGGCCTCGCCAACCGCCACGCATCCTCCGCAGCCCTTCGCGCGGAGACGGCCCGCGCAGCGCGCCTCGAGACGCCGCTGTCGGTCGTCCTCGCCGACCTCGACGGGTTCAAGGACGTGAACGACGCGTACGGACATGGCGTCGGAGACGAGGTGCTGCGGGCGTTCGCCGACGTTCTCCGCGAGACGCTCCGCGAATCGGATGTCGCGGGCCGTTGGGGCGGGGAGGAGTTCCTGCTCCTCTTGCCGGGCGCCGACGAGGACGGCGCAGCCCTGCTCGCCGAGCGCGTCCGCGCCGGGCTCGCGGCCTGGGCCATCCCGGGCGCGCGCGGGCTCCGCGTGACTGCGAGCTTCGGCGTTGCCGCGTACACGCCGGCTTCCGACCCGGAGCAACTCGTCGCCGCCGCCGACGAGGCCCTCTACCGGGCGAAACGGGCCGGGAAGGACAGGGTCGAGCGGGCAGCTCCCGCCCAGTTTTGACACTCTCTAGCCAGAAAACCGCCGCGATCCCGGTTATCATCCGCGCCGACGACGAGCACGACCCACGGGAGGACACTTTTATGCCGGTAGAGACACCGTCTATTTTCGCGCAGGTCATCAAGGATCACCTCGACCTGAAAGAGCGGAACTCGCGGCTCCGAGGCACGATGCCGATCGAGCACTACAAGGACGGGGATCCTTTCGAGAACCACCCGCTCTTCAAGAGCGAGGAGCAAGCGCGGATCGAGGAGACGATGGACGGCGTCGAGCCGGACTTCAGTGACGCGAGCCTCGAGGACGTCGGCGTCTGGCCCGGCGAGGATCAGGTGGAGGAGCTCACAGCGGAGACGCGCGAGAGGACGGTGCCGGCCGTGCCGGTCCTGGAGGAGTCCGCCTTCTGGGGCAACGGCGGCGCCCGCGACTTCGACTGGGGCGACTAGCTAGCTCGCGGGCGCTGGCGCACCCGCTCGCTCGGATAAGGAACTCCGCGTTCGCGAGAGCGCGGTCTCGCGAACGCTTCGTGCTGCATTTGTTGCCCGCCGGGGCGGGCGCCTGCGGCGCGCGCCCGGGAGCGGGAGGGCCAACGGCTAAGCCCCACTGCGCGGAGCCTTAGCCTTCGGCCTTAGAGCACCGAGGCTACGAGGCGGAGGTCCTCCACGAAGGCCTCCATCTCCTTGTGGCGCGATTCCTCGTCGCGCTGGCGGAGGATCGAGCTCGGGTGGATCGTCGCCGTCACGTGCTCGGCGAGATCCGATTCGACCCATTCGCCCCGCTGTCTCGTGACGCGGAACTCGCGGCCCAGCAGTGACTGCGCGGCCGTGGCGCCGAGACAGACGAGCACGCGCGGGTGGACGACGGCGAGCTCGGCCGCGAGCCAAGGACGGCAGGCGGCGAGCTCGCTCCAGCTCGGCTTCGCGTGGATCCGGCGCTTGCCGCGCGCCTGCCACTTGAAGTGCTTGACGGCGTTGGTGACGTAAGCGGCCCGCCGGTCGATGCCTGCGAGCTGGAGCGCCTCGTCGAGGACGCGGCCCGCAGGACCGACGAACGGCGCACCCTCGCGGTCCTCCCGGTCGCCCGGCTGCTCGCCCACGAACATTGCCACCGAGCCACGCCGCCCGGCGCCGAACACCGTCTGTGTCGCGTCCTCCCAGAGGGGGCACGCGCGGCAGCTCGCCGCGGCCTCGCGCAGCCTGGGCAGCGTCGGCCGCGGCGGGACGAGATCGGCGGCGGAATCCGGCATCGCACAGCGCTTTCCCGCCGGTAGCCGGGCGAAGCATCGAGGGTGCGTTCACCCACACGAGGGATTCGCGCAGAGGATCTCGCACCGATGCTTCGTCCGTCCGCTGCGGTCCACCCTCCGGGGGCGTCAAAAGGTGCATCACAACTGCGATCCAACGGGGGATCGGTGGTAGTCCGGCCGAACCATCTCCGGCTGCTCGACGGCGACCCCGAAAACGGCGATCCGACCCTCGTCGAGTCGTACCGGCGGCTCGCCGACGTCTTCCACGAGATCCTCGCGGAACAGAGCCTCGACGCCCTCCTCGTCCGCATTGCCGACACGGTCGGCGACCTGATTCCGCTCGACACGCTGACCGTCTACGAGGCCGACGAGACGAAGCGCGTGTTGAAGCCGGTGCTCGTCCGCGACGTGTACGCAGACGAGATCATGAGCACGACGATCACCTTCGCGGAGGGCATCACCGGCTGGGCGACGCGGCATCGCGAGGCGGTCCTCTCGAACCAGGCGCACCTCGATCCGCGCGTGCGGACCGTGCCGGGGACGCCGGCAGAGCCCGAAGCGTTGATCTGCGTGCCGCTGATCGCACGCGGCCAGATCAAGGGCGCGCTCAACATCTACCGCGAGGGCGAGGCTGTCGCCTTCAGCGAGATGGAGTTCGAGCTGGCGAAGCGATTCGGCGACGCGGCCGCGCTCGCCCTCGACAACGCCGAGAGCCGAGCACGGCTCGAGCATCAGGCGCGCACCGACTCCCTCACCGGCCTCTTCAACCACAGCGTCTTCTACGAACGGCTGTTGCACTCGTTGCAGGAGTCGAGCCGGACGCACCTGCCGCTTGCGGTGCTCATGCTCGACATCGACGACTTCAAGCACGTCAACGACGTCCACGGCCACGCCGTGGGCGACGAGCTGCTGCGCTTCCTCGCCGAGGCGCTGCGCGCGATCGTCCGCCCGGAGGACGTGATCTGCCGGCTCGGCGGCGAGGAGTTCGCCGTCGTCATGGAGGACTGCGGCGGTGAGGACGCCGTCAACGTGGCCGAACGGGTGCAGACCCGGCTCGCGGAGGTCGACTTCCCCGGCATCGGCCGCATGACCGTCTCGGTGGGGCTCGCCCTCGGCCCCGAGCACGCGATGAACCCGCGCGAGCTCGCCGCCTGCGCGGAGGCCGCGATGATGACCGCGAAGGCGCAGGGGAAGAACCAGGTCGTTCTCTACGCCGAGGACGAGACGAGACGGCCCGACACGCCGGGAATCGACCGGGACGTCCGCTCGATCGCGCACCTGAAGATGCTGCAGAGCCTGACCGGGAAGCTCAACCGGCTGAACGACGTCCGGGAGATCGGCGACGCGATCGCGGCCGAGCTCCGGTCGCTCGTCGACTACCACAACTGCCGTGTCTTCGTCTCCGACGGAGAGGAGCTCATTCCGGTCGCGTTCCTCGGCGAGCTGACCTCGAACACGGCGTCGCTCTCCCTCGACCTTCTGCGCACCCGGGTCGGCCGGGGCATCACGGGTCGCTGTGCCGAGCTCGGCGAGTCGATCGTCGTCGCCGACGCCGCGAACTGCGAGTTCGGAAAGCTCATCGAGGGCACCGACCCGATCGAGGAGTCGCTCCTCGCGGTGCCGCTCCGCTACGGGACCCGCGTCGTCGGCGTGATCGTCGTCTCGAAGCTCGGGCTCGACCAGTTCGACGAGGACGACGTCAGGCTGCTGGAGGTCCTCGCCGGCCACGCGGCCGTCGCCGTCGAGAACGCAAGCCTGTACGAGTCGGCGCGGCGTGAGGCCGAGAGCGCGACCTCGCTGCTCGAGTTCGGCCGCGAGCTCGCCACCCTCGTCGACGTCGACGACATCGCCGCGCGGGTGACGGAGCTCTCCGCCGAGATCCTCGACAGCCGGAACACGTCCTTCTACCTCGAAGCGGACGGCGAGCTGCGTCTCCAGGCGGAGCACGGGCACACACCCAGGCTCGCCGCAGAGCTCGCCGAGCGACCGCTGCCGCTCGCGGCGCTCGACGCCCTCCGCGATCCGTACATCGCCGAGCCCCAGGACTACGAGCTCGAGATCGGAGAGGCGCCCGTGCCTGGCGGCCGCTACGCGGTTGCGCCGTTCGACGTCGATGGGCGGACGGGCTGCCTCGTGGCGCTCGTGGAACGGGACGACTTCGGCGAGCGCGAGCTCGGGCTGCTCGGCGGCCTCGCGCAGCAGGCGAAGCTGGCGATCGCAAACGCCTCGAGCTACGAGGGGCTCGAGCGGACGTTCGTCTCCACTGTCGAGGCGCTCGCCAACGCGCTCGAGGCGAACGACGAGTACACCTCGACGCACGCACGCTGGATCACGGACCTCTCGCTCCGCGTCGGCCGCGAGCTCGGCCTCGACGAGCGAGCGCTGAAGTGCCTCGAGCTCGGAGCGCTCCTGCACGACATCGGCAAGATCGGGATCCCGAGCGACGTGCTCGCGAAGCCGGGCCGGCTCACGGCAGCG
>DASSVO010000024.1:0-33557 GCA_035706005.1 Gaiellaceae bacterium
CGGTGACCGGCCGCGGCCCGTCTGCGAGGGAACGGGCGACGCCGAGCTCGGCGACGAGGGCGAGCGCCCGCGTGACGTGGCCGCCGCGGAGCGCGGTCCACAGGATCGAGTCCGGCGGGCGCGTGCTCATCCGCGCGCAGCGCGAACCGCGGCGGCGGCCTCCTCGGCCTCGGCGTCCGTCAGCGTCAGGCAGTCGAGCAGGAGCCGGCCGTTGCGAACGACGCCGACGACCGGTGGCCCGCCGGTGCGGAGCGGCGCCGCGAGCGACTCTTCGAGTGCGCAGGCGAAGCTCGGCAGCTCGGCGAGCGGAAGCGCACCGCCGCCGACGCGCCCGACCGTCTCCTCGACCTCGCCGCCGGTCGCCGCGGCCAGCCGCTCGGCCCGCTCGCGCACCATCCCGGCGTCCTGCGCGAGGGTCTGGAGGACGGGAATCCGCTCCGGCGCCTCGATGTGCAGAAGGAGCGTGCCCTCGAGCGCTGCGAGCGAGAGCTTGTCGATCCGGAGCGCCCGCTGGAGCGGGTGCCGTCGCAGCCGCTCGACCAGCTCGGCGCGTCCGAGCACGATCCCGGCCTGGGGCCCGCCGAGCAGCTTGTCGCCGGAGAAGCAGACGAGGTCGGCGCCGGCCGCGAGCGACTCCCGCGCGGTCGGCTCCTCCTGACCTAGTAACAGTCTGTTACCAGCGGAGACACGTCCCGAACCGAGGTCGTCGACGAGCGGCAAGCCGTGGCGGCGGGCCACGGCGGCGACCTCCTCGAGGCGTGGGCGCTCCTCGAAGCCGACCACGCGAAAGTTCGACTGGTGCACGCGTAGGAGGACTGCCGTGTCCTCGCCGATCGCGCGCTCGTAGTCCGCTGCCCGGGTCCGGTTCGTCGTCCCGACCTCGACGAGCTTCGCGCCTGAGCGCGCGAGCACGTCGGGGATCCTGAAGCCGTCGCCGATCTCGATCAGCTCGCCGCGGGAGACGACGACGTCGCGCCCCTCCGCGAGCGCCGCGAGCGCGAGGAGGACGGCGCCGGCGTTGTTGTTGACGACGAGCGCCGATTCGGCGCCGGTCAGGCGGCGCAGGATCGCGACGACGTGGTCCTGCCGCGAGCCGCGAGCGCCCTCGGCGAGATCGAACTCGAGGTTCGAGTAGCCGCGTCCAGCCTCGAGCACGCGTGCGAGCGCCTCCTCGGCGAGCGGCGCGCGGCCGAGGTTCGTGTGGACGACGACGCCCGTGGCGTTGAGTACCCGCCGCAGGCGCGGTCGTCGCGCGTCGGCCAGCTCCTCCCGGAGGCGGGCGGCGAGATCGCCCGGGTCCGAGCCGGCCCGGATCTCCTCCCGTGCGCGGTCGATGACGGCCCGAGCCGCATCCACCGCGAGCGGGTCGCCGGCGTCTCGCGCTAGCTCGTCGACCGACGGGAGATCGCGGAGCTCCATCGCCGCGAACGCTACTGCGCATCCGCTTTTTCCGGCGCGTGGGGGCTGTCGCGGCCGTCGCCACGCCGGAACGCGTCGAGCACGGTCTCGACCGCGATCCGCGGCTCGTCCGTCACGGTGAGGAGAGCGAGGTCCTCCGCCGAGACCATGCCGTCGGCGAGCGCGCTGCGGCGCACCCACTCGAGCAGCGGCGTCCAGTACGCCTCCCCGACGAGCACGACGGGGAAGTGGAGGACCTTGCCGGTCTGGATCAACGTCAGCGACTCGAACAGTTCGTCGGCGGTGCCGAAGCCGCCGGGAAAGACGCAGAAGCCCTCCGCCGCCTTCACGAACATCGTCTTCCGCGCGTAGAAGTGGTCGAAGGTGAGAGAGAGGTCGACGTAGGGATTCGTTCCCTGCTCGTGCGGCAGCTCGATGTTGAAGCCGACGGAGAGGCCACCGCCCTCGCGGCAACCGCGGTTCGCGGCTTCCATCACGCCGGGCCCGCCGCCGGTGACGATCGCCCAGCCCGCATCGGCGAAGAGATGCGCCGTCTCTCGCGCGAGCTCGTAGGGCCGCGACCCTTCCGGCGCCCTGGCCGACCCGAAGCAGGAGACGGCCGGCCGGTCGATGCGCTCGACCGCCTCGAAGCCGGAGAGGAACTCGCGGCCGATCGACTCAGAGTGGTGGCGCAGCTCCTCGGCGTCGTGATGCTTCCTGAGGAGGTCGCGATCCCGCATCTAGAGCATCCCGCTGTGCCGGGTGGCGAGCATCCCGCCGACGAGCGCAGCAGCGAGGAGCCCGTACAGGACGGCGACGACGGTTGCATGCTCCGGGTCGGGGCCGACCGCCTCCACCGGGACACCGCGTTCGTAGCGGATCCAGCCGCGCCGGGACTCCGAGATCGACCGGAAGACGGTGCCGCCGTCGAGGAAGCCGATCGGAAGCAGGTTGAAGACGTTGAGGAGGAAGCCGACGTTGGCGAGCACGACGAGCCACGGCGTGTCCTGGGCCGAGCCGACGGCCCACGCCGCCGCAGCACCCAGGCCGCCCACGAACGGGCCTGCGAGGGAGATGAGCGCGCTGCGCCAGGGCGGGAGCCCGGCGTTCCGGACGGTGACGAAGGCGCCGATGAACGGGATGAAGGTCGGCAGGGAGACGGGGACTCCCTGCCGCCGCGCCTCCGCGACGTGACCGAGCTCGTGGACGAGGATCAGGAGGACGAAGCCGAGCCCGAACTTCCAGCTTCCGAACCAGACCGAGTACGCGGCGAAGGACACGAAGAACGCGAAAAACTTCGCGAAGCCGCCGATCACGACGGCGAGACCGATGAGCCGGTCGAGCGAGCGGCGGACGATCCCGCGATCCTGTTCGGCCTGCGCGCTCACGAGCCTCGCCCGATCCACTCCTCGCCCCCGGCGTAGATCTCCTTCTTCCAGAGCGGGATCGTCGCCTTGAGCGTCTCGATCGCCTCGCGGCAGGCGTCGAGGGCCGCCGAGCGGTGCGGCGCGGAGGCCGCGATCACGACGCTCGCCTCGCCGATCTCGACGCGTCCGAGCCGGTGGTGGACGGCGAACGCGCAGAGTCCGTGCCGTTCGGTCAGCTCCCTGCCCAGGAGCTCGAGCATCGCATCCGCCATCTCCTCGTAGGCCTCGTACTCGAGGTGGACGACGTCGCGACCGCGTGACCGGCGGCGGACGGTGCCGATGAAGCTCGCGACCGCTCCGGCCTCCGGATCCTCGACCTCCCGCAGCACGGCGGCCACGTCGAGCGGCCCGTCGACGAGCCGGAACGAGCCGCCGCTCAGCTGACCGCCACTCACCGGGGGGATGAGCGCCACCTCGTCCCCGTCCGCGAGCTCGTGCCCGCGCTCGACGTACTCCCGGTTCACGGCGTAGAGGAGCCCCGGAGGCTCGCCGCCGAGGTCGAGCGCCCCCCACACGTCCTCGACCTGCGCGACTCCCTCGAGCTCGAGCCGAGAACGACCGGCGCGTTCCCGGAGGCCGGCGAAGAGGCGGACCGTGACGTTGGCCATCCGCTGATCTTGCCCGAAGCAGGTCTACGATCCCTGCATGGCTGCGACGAACGACCGGCGCACCGAGTCGGGCATCGAGGTCAAGCCGGTCTACGACGCCGCCGACGCGCCGCGCGAGCTCGAGCCGCCGGGCGAGTTCCCGTTCACCCGCGGGCCGTACCCGGACATGTACCGCGGCCGGCCGTGGACGATCCGGCAGTACGCGGGATTCGCCTCGGCGGAGGAGTCGAACGCGCGGTACCGGTACCTCCTCGCGCGCGGCCAGACCGGCCTCTCGATCGCCTTCGACCTGCCGACGCAGCTCGGCTACGACTCCGACGATCCGCGCGCCCTCGGCGAGGTCGGCCGCACGGGCGTCGCGATCGACTCGATCGCCGACATGGAGATCCTCCTCGGCGGGATACCGCTCGCCGAGGTCTCGACCTCGATGACGATCAACGCGCCGGCCTCGCTGCTCCTGCTGCTCTACGAGCTCGTCGCGGAGGAGCAGGGCGTGGCGCCGAACGCGCTCCGCGGCACCGTTCAGAACGACATCCTCAAGGAGTACATCGCCCGCGGGAACTACATCTTTCCGCCGCGGCCCTCGATGCGTCTCACCACCGACCTGTTCGCGTACTGCGCGGAACGGATTCCGAGCTGGAACACGATCTCGATCAGCGGCTACCACATCCGGGAGGCCGGCTCGACGGCGGTGCAGGAGCTCGCCTTCACGCTCGCGAACGGAATCGCCTACTGCGAGGCGGCGGTCGAGGCGGGCCTGTCGCCCGATGAGTTCGGCGCGCGCCTGTCCTTCTTCTTCAATGCGCACAACCACTTCTTCCAGGAGGTCGCGAAGTTCCGCGCGGCCCGGCGGTTGTGGGCGCGGATCATGCGCGACCGGTTCGGCGCGACCAACCCACGCGCGCTGGCCCTGCGGTTCCATGCTCAGACCGGCGGCTCGACCCTCACGGCGCAGCAGCCGGAGAACAACGTCGTCCGGGTCGCGATCCAGGCACTGTCGGCCGTCGCGGGCGGCGCGCAGAGCCTCCACACGAACAGCTACGACGAAGCCCTCGCGCTGCCGAGCGAGCACGCGGCGCACATCGCGCTGCGCACGCAGCAGATCCTCGCCGCCGAGGCGGGCACGACCGACACCGTGGACCCGCTCGGCGGCTCCTACTTCGTCGAGGCGCTGACGGACGAGCTCGAGGCGCGCGCGTCGGAGCTGATCGAGAGGGTCGACGAGGCGGGTGGCGCCGCGGCCGCGGTCGAGTCCGGCTTCGTGCAGGAGGAGATCGAGCGGGCCGCGTTCGAGTTCCAGCAGGACGTCGAGGCCGGCGAGCGCATCATCGTCGGCGTCAACGCGTTCGAGGAGCAGTCGGCGGAGCGCATCGAGCTCCTCCGCATCGACCCGGCGGCCGAGCAGCGCCAGCTGGAGCGGACCGCACGGGTCCGGGCGGAGCGGAACGCGGAGGCGGCCGCCGCGGCGATCGGGGCAGTGCGCGAGGCGGCCCGCGGCGAGGCGAACATACTGCCGCCGATGCGCGAGGCGCTGCGGGCACGCTGCACGGTCGGCGAGATCTGCGAGGCGCTGCGGGAGGAGTGGGGGATGTACGACGCTGTGCGCGCCCGCGCCTGAGGCTGGGCTAGTCGGTCCACCATCCGGGCACGATCTCGCCGTCGTTCTCCTCGGCGATCGGCGCGCCGAAGGCGATGTACGTGATCCCGTCGGCGCCGCCCTCGAAGTTGCGCATCACGCCCGGTCCGACGCGGACGATGTCCCACGTGCCCAGGTCGCGGATCTCGTCATCGAGCTTGACCCGCCCCGAGCCTTCCACGACGACGTAGATCTCCTCCTGCTCCGAGTGGGTGTGCCCGAACGGCTGGCGCACGCCGGCCGGCAGCTTCTCGATGCCGACGCCGCCGACGGCGCAGCCGAGGTGGCGTCTCGGGAACCGGACGTCCATGCCTTCCGGCATCTGGAACTTCGGGGCCACGTTCTCGACCTCGTCGAGGTTGACGATGGTGTAGTCGGTCATGCGCGAGAGGCTACGCCTTCGAGAAGCTCGTCGAGGTCGAGCGCCGCTCCCTTAGCTCGGAGCTCGGCTACGCACTCGGCGCCGAGCGCGCCGGTGGTGTAATCCGTGATCCGCTGCTCGGACTGAGCCTCGTCCGGGCTCGGGGCGACCCCCAGCTCGGAGAAGAGCGCTTCGGAGGCGGCCAGCAGCGTGGCCGCGCGCTCGGGCTCGGCTTCGATCATCGCGACCTCCGCGAGGCCGCCGACGCAGTAGGCGATCACCTCGCGATACCCGAGCCGTCTGGCGATGGCAAGGCTCTCCAGCAACGCCTCGAGGCCTGCTTCGGCCCGGTCCAGCGCAAGCTCGGAGCGCGCGAGGTTGTGGAGGTTGACCGCGGCGCCGTCGATGTCCCCGACGGTGTGCGCAAGCTCGATCGCCTCGCGGTAGTAGTCGACAGCGGTCGCGTACTCGCCCCGCATATGGGCGATCGTGCCGAGGTTGCCCAGCGAGGCCGCGACACGACTCGGCTTGCCCTGGTTGCGGAAGAGCGGGACAGCCTCCTCATAGAGCGCCGCGGCGCGCTCGAGATCGAGCTCGCCGATCGCGACGCCGCCGAGCTCGGCGATGGCTCGCGCGACTCCTTCCTCGTCGCCGAGCCCCCGGTAGAGATCGAGGCTCTCCTGCAGCAGCGTCGCCGCGAGCCTGTTGTCTCCCTGGCGGAAGGGAAAGATCGCGCCGTGGACGAGAGCGAGGGCCCGCACCTCCGCGGGCGCCCCCTCGCTTCGCACGACGATCCCGTCGAAGTACCGGCGTCCCTCGCTGAGGTGACCCTTCAGGACCCAGTACCAGCGCGCCGCGACGGCGAGCCGCACCTCCAGCTCGATCTCGCGCGCGGCTCCGGCCCAGTCCAGCGCCGCCCGAAGGTTGTCGTGTTCCTCGTCGAGCACCAGGAAGAGCGACTCCCGAGGGTCGGCTCCCTCGTGCCATGCCCGAGCCGCCGCCTCGGCCCGGGCGAGGATGTGCTCGCAGTGACGGCGGCGAAGGGTCTCCGCCTCGCCCGAGGCTTCGAGCAGCTCGGCGGCGTACTCGCGGATCGTCTCGAGCATCCGGAACCGCGGCTCGCCGGTCGGCCGGCGCAGTGGGCGGACGAGGCTCTCGTCGACGAGCGAGGCGAGCGTCTCGAAGACGTCGAGCCCGTCCTCGCCGCAGACGGTCTCCGCGGCCTCGAGCGTCCAGCCTCCGGCGAAGACCGCCAGCCGCGCGAAGACCGTGCGCTCGTCCTCGCTCAGGAGGCCGTGGCTCCACTCGAGCGTCGCCCGCAGCGTCCGCTGTCGCCCTGGGAGGTCTTGCCCACCCCCGACAAGCAAATCGAGTGCCCGGTCCAGGCGTCCGCTCAAGGTCTCGGGCGGGAGGAGCTTCGAGCGCGCCGCCGCCAGCTCGATCGCGAGCGGCAAGCCGTCGAGCCTCGAGCAGACCTCGACGACCGCCCCGACGTTTCCCTCGTCGAGCTGGAAGTCCGGGTCGACGGCGCCGGCGCGCGCTGCGAAGAGCCGCACTGCATCGTTGGCCACGAGCTGCTCGAAGCTCGGATCCGCTCCGGGCTCCGGTAGCGCGAGTGGGGGCACCGGGTACTCGTGCTCCCCCGCCAGCCGGAGCGGAGTGCGGCTAGTCGCGAGCACGAGCAGCCGCGGCGCCGCCGCCAGGAGACGTGCGACGAGCTCGACGTGCGGCACGAGCTGCTCGAGGTTGTCGAGCAGCAGCAGCATGCTCCGGTCGCGGAGATGCGCCGCGAGCGCATCCTCGACGGCCTCGGCGCTCTCGCTCACGCTGAGGGCCTGCGCAAGGGACGATCCGAGGAGCTCCGGATCGCGCACCGGAGCGAGGTCGACGAACACGGCGCCGTCCCGCAGCTCCGGCCCGAGCTCCGCCGCGGCGGCGACGCCGAGCCGCGTCTTTCCCGCACCGCCCGGCCCGGTGAGGGTCACCAGTCGCACCTCGTTCCGTCGCAGCAGCGCGCAGACCGCGCCGACCTCGAGGCGGCGGCCCACGAGTGGAGTCGGCGGCGTCGGGAGCTGCAGGAGAGCCGGCGCGGGCGCGGCGGGAGCGGCGAGCGAGGGATCCTGGTTCAAGATCCGACGTTCGAGCTCCTGGAGCTCCGGGCCGGGATCGACTCCGAGCTCCTCGACGAGCAGCTCGCGGGCGGCCCGGCAGGCGGCGAGCGCGTCCGCCTGCCGGCCGGAGCGATAGAGAGCCAGCGCGTGCTGGGCTCGGAAGCGCTCCCGGTACGGCTCGGCCGCGATCAGCCGCTCCAGCTCGGGGACGAGCTCGTCGTGGCGTCCCAGCGCGAGCTCGGCGTCGTGGAGCAGCTCGGTCGCGCGCAGCCGCCGCTCCTCGAGCTGCGCGGCCTCCGTCTCGTGGACGGGCTCTCCTGCGAGGTCGGCGAGCGGCGCGCCGACCCAGAACGTGAGGGCGTGACGGAGATCCTCGGCCGCATCCGCTGCACGGCCCGAGCCAAGCGCTCCCGCGGCCTGCTCGACGAGGCGCTCGAACCGGCTGAGGTCGAGCTCGGCGGGATCGAGGGGGATGCGGTAGCCCGTCCCGTGCCGCTCGATGCGCTCCGCGCCGAGCGCCTTGCGGAGCCCGTGGACGTACACCTGCAGCGACGACACGGCGGATCGCGGCGGGTCGGCGCCCCACAGGACGTCGATCAGCCTGTCGCGCGGCACGACCGTGTTCGCGTTCAGGAGCAGGAGGACCAGCAGAGCGCGCTGCTTCGGCGCTCCGAGCGCGATCGGGCCCTCGCTCCCAACGGCCTCGACCGGCCCCAGGATGCGGAATTCGATGCTCGCCGACCCCCCTTCCAAGCACGCGCCAAGTGGAAATTAAGCGGCCACCTCGATGGTGCTCCCAAGGAACCAACCCAAGGAGCATCCACATGATTCACGCAGGAGACACGATCTACAACCCCGTCACCGGCGAGCGCATCGTCTTCCGCCAGACCTCTCGCGAGACGAACGGCCAGGCCGTGGTGATCGAGACCTTCGTGCAGCCGAACGGCTTCGTCGCGGCCGCTCACGTCCACCCGAGCCAGGAGGAGCGCTTCGAGATCCTCCGCGGCAGCGTCGGCTTCAAGATCGGCCGGAAGAAGCTCGTCGCAGGGCCCGGCCAGCGGCTGACGGTTCCCGCCGGCACCCCGCACAAGTTCTGGAACGCCGGCGAGGAGGAGGCCCACTTCGTCTGCGAGGTGCGGCCGGCCCTCCAGTTCGAGGCGCTGCTCGAGACCATGTTCGCCCTCGCCGCCGACGGCAAGACGAACCGGAAGGGGATGCCGAATCCGCTCCGGCTCGCGGTGATCGCGAACGCGCACTTCGACACCGTCCAGCTGCCCTTCCCGCCGGCGCTCGTGCAGCGGATCGGGCTGGCTCTCGGCGCTCCCCTCGGCCGCGTGCTCGGCTACGAGGCCGTCTACGTCCCCGCCCAGCCCGCACCGGCCGCGGTCGCCGCATCGATCTGATGCGGCGCCGCCTCTTCCTCGGTGCGCTGATCGTCGCCCTGCTCGCGCTCGCCGCCCTCGGCCTCGTGCTGAGGGTGGGGCGCGCGGGCGTCACCTGAACGAGAACAAGGAGAACGAGATGCACAACATGCTCACCACGCCGCTCCCGGGCTCGTGGCTCTCGAGCCGGCTCGGCGTCAACCCGGGCGAGATCGAGCGTCTGCGCGAGTGCGGCGAGCTCTTCGCCGTCCGCGACCGGGAGGAGTGGCTGTACCCGGCCTGGCAGTTCGGGCCCGGCGGCTCGATTCCGGCAGGCGTCCGGGAGGCCGTGAAGGCAGCCCGCGCCGTCGGCCTGGACGAGGCGCGTCTCGTCGCCTTGCTCCGGCGCCCGGCGGGTCTCGTGGGCGGCGGCCGGCTGCTCGACCTGCTCTTCGAAGGCCGCTCCGACTTCGTCGTGGACGTCGTTCGCGGCGCCGCGGCGGCGTAGGACCGCAAGCGCTGCTCGTCGCACGGGGCCCGCGTACGCTGGCCCCGTGCGCATCCTGCTCGTCTCGCAGATGTACCCGGGGCCGGACGCACCCGACCTCGGCACGTTCGTCGCGCAGGTCGAGCGGGAGCTGCTCGCGCGTGGCCACGAGATCGAGCGGGCCGTGCTCGACACGCGCGCTGGCGGGAAGCTCCGCTACCTCATGCTGGCCAGGAGGACGGTCGCGGCGGCGCGACCGGACGTCGTCTACGCGCATTTCCTCGTCCCGTCCGGCCTGATCGCCGCTCTCGCCGGCCGAGCGCCGCTCGTCGTCACCGCGCACGGCCGGGACGTCCGGAACGTCGGCGCGATCCCGGGTATGGCGGCGGCGACCCGGCTCGTCGTGCGGCGAGCGTCCGCGGTGATCTGTGTCTCCGGCTACCTGCGGCGGGAGCTCGAGACGAAGCTCCCCGAAGCGCGCGGCAAGGTGGAGGTCGTCTCGAGCGGGGTCGACCGCGAGCGCTTCGCGGTCACCGAGCCGCCGCCGGGCCCGCCCGGCTTCCTCTGCGTCGGCGCGCTCGACGAGCGGAAGAACGTCCTGCGGCTCGCCGACGCCTTCGCACAGCTCGGAGAGGGAACCCTCACGTTCGCCGGCGATGGGCCGCTCCGGGCCGGACTCGAGGGGCGCGACGGCGTGCGCCTTCGCGGGCGCGTCCCGCACGACGAGATCCCGGCCCTGCTGGCGGAGTGCCGGGTCCTCACCCAGCCGAGCCTCGTCGAGCCACTTGGTCAGGCGCTGCTCGAGGCCATGGCCTGCGGGCGCTCGGTCGTGGCCACGCGGATCGGCGGCCCGCCGGAGTTCGTGCCGCCCGAGGCGGGCGTGCTCGTCGACCCGCTCGACGTCGACGATCTGGCCCGCGGGCTCGAGCAGGCTGCCGCGCTTCCGAGCCCGAACCTCGCCGCGCGCGAGGCGACCGCAGAGCACGACGTCCACCGGCAGGTGGAGCGGATCGAGGCGATCCTCAGTCGCGCTGCTGCTCGCCGCTCTCGAGATCCGCGAGCCTGACCTCGACGAGGGGCCGGATCCACTCCTCGAGCCCCGCTTCGCGGGCGAGAGCGAGCGCCTGCTCCCAGCTCTCCCGCGCCTTCGCCGGGTCGGCGCCCTGCTTCAGGCGGTTGTCGCCTGTGACGAGCAGCTTCTGGATCCGATCGTGGACGTCGGCTTCCACGAGTCGACGCTAACAGGGCAGGATGCGCGGATGCGCAGCCGCAGGTCGAAGCCAGTCCGGGTGCTCATCGCCGACGACCACCGGCTCTTCGCCGAGGCGCTCGAGGCGATCCTTGCCGGCGAGGATCGGGTCGAGGTGGTCGGTCGCGCCAGCGACGGCGGCGAGGCGGTGCAGCTCGCGCGGAAGCTCGCGCCGGACGTCGTCCTCATGGACGTGAGCATGCCGGTGCTCGACGGCTTCGAGGCCACCCGCGAGATCCGCGCCGAGAGCGACGCGGTCCGCGTCCTCATGCTCACCGGCTCGAACTCCCGCGCCGACGTCGACCGTTCGCGCGAGGCGGGTGCGTCCGGCTACGTCACCAAGGACCGCATCGCCTCGGAGCTCGTGGACACGATCGTCGAAGTGAAGCGCCGGCGGCTACCCTGAGCGCGTGCTCCAGTTCCTCGCAGTCACCCAGGTGCTCATCGTCGTGGGCCTGACCGCGCTCATCCTCATGCACTCGGGCCGCGACGCCGGCATGGGCGGGATGGGTTTCACCCCGGCCTCGCAGGGTGGGACGCACATCGTCGAGCGCAACCTCACCCGGGTCACCGTCGTGCTCACGGTGCTCTTCTTCGCGAACAGCATCGCGCTGTTCCATTACCTGACCTAGCCGTCGCTTCTCGCGCCGCTACACTGCGCGGGCTCTCGCGCTGGTGGCGGAATTGGTAGACGCGCTAGGTTGAGGGCCTAGTGGCCTTAACAGGCCGTGGAGGTTCAAGTCCTCTCCAGCGCATGACGGTGTGCAGACGGTCGCCCGGGCGGCCGTCTTTCTTGTCTCGCGATCCGGAACGCTCGGATTGACGCCGTCCGGAGGAGTCCGTACCCTGCTGTCGAACACGTGTTCGACCTCGTACCCGACTTCCGGAGCGTGACATGCAGACGACAGCCGAGCTGACCGGCCGCCAGCGAGAGATCTGGAGCTTTCTCGTCGACTACGTCGATCGCCACGGGTATCCGCCGACGGTGCGGGAGATCGGCGAGGCGGTCGGCCTTGCGTCCCCGTCCACGGTCCACGCGCATCTCGCCAACCTCGAGCGCGCGGGACTCCTGCGGCGGGACCCGACGAAGCCGAGGGCGCTCGAGCTCGTCGGCCGCGAGAAGACTGCGCAGAGCGAGCCGTCCGAGCTGCCGAAGCTGCCGCTGCTCGGTCAGATCGCTGCGGGCGGACCGCTGCTCGCAGAGCAGAACGTCGAGGACGAGATCGCTGTGCCCGAGAGCCTTCGCGGCGACTTCCTGCTTCGCGTGAAGGGCGACTCGATGATCGAGGCGGGCATCCTCGACGGCGACGTCGTCGTCGTGCGGCGGGCGCAGGATGCGCGGAACGGCGAGATCGTGGTCGCGCTCGCCGGTGACGACGAAACGGCCGACGAGGCGACCGTGAAGCGGTTCTTCCGCGAGAGCGGCCGGATCCGGCTGCAGCCCGAGAACTCGGCGCTCGAGCCGATCTACGCCGCGCACGTCGAGATCCTCGGCAAGGTCGTGGGGGTGTTCCGGGAGCTATGAACCCGCCGACACCACTCCACCGGACGCTCGAGCAGGAGCTCCTCGCGGTGCTACGCGGGGCGTCGCTCGAGTGCCCGGTGTGCGGCGAGTTCGTCCTCCATGAGGGCGCGTTCGTGCGCTGTCCCGAGTGCGCGATGCGACTGCACGGGAGGCTCGAGGCGGCCGGAACCGGGGTACAATCCGGCTTGCAGGCCGGGTGACCGCGGCGCCTCTCTGGAGGCGTCGAGGAAAGTCCGGACACCGCAGGGCAGGACGCTCCCGCAGCGTCGACCGATACGTCACTGTTGATCGACACGAGGGAGGCGGCGAAAGCCGACGGAAAGTGGCACAGAAAACAGACCGCCGGTCGCGGATCTCCGGAGTCGCGGCCGGTAAGGGTGAAATGGTGGGGTAAGAGCCCACCAGCGGCCCTGGCGACAGGGTCGGCTCGTCAAACCCCGTCCGGTGCAAGGCGAACAGGCTCCGCCGACGTGGCCCGCCGAGGAGCCGGGTAGCCGCACAGATGGATGGCCACCCCCGACAGAATCCGGCTTACAGGCCTGCTACCGAGAAGCCCCGCTCCGGCGGGGCTTCTCCATTCAGGAGGTCGGCGCCGGGCGCCGGCCGGTGAGGCCCATCTCCCGCAGGGTGCGGTGGATGAGGATCGCGAGCTGGACGCCTCCCTGGGCGCTCAGGTGGATGCCGTCGGTGGCGAACCACGACGGACGGTTGCGCGCGTAGCCGTTCCAGTCGACGATCGTCATCCACGGGTAGCGCGCCGAGGCGCCGTGGATCACCTCGTTGATCAGCCGATACTGCTGGTTGACGGCTCGCAGCGTAAGCCAGAGCACGTTCTGCACGCCCCGGCGGTGCATCGCCTTCAGCACCTGACCGATGCCGGCGGCGTAGACATGAGGGTCGTCGTTGTAGCCCACGAGGACGACCGCGGTCGGGCCGATCCTCCTCCCCAGCAGCTCCACCTCCTTGAGCACGCTCGGCGGCGGCGGTTCCTTCAACAGGCAGCCCGGCTCCGTCAGGCGGCCGCACGGCGAGAGGTCGAGCGTGAGCCGGTCGCCGCGCAGCAAGACCTGCCGAGCCGTCGGGTCCCAGGTGAGGACGGCCGCCACCGAGTCGCCGAAGATTGTCACGTGCTGCAGCGGGGGTTTCTTCGCCGCAGACGCCGCAGAAGCGAGGCCGCAACACATTGCGACCACGAGCGACGAGGCGAGCAGCCGACCCACCGCGCTGGACTCTAAGCGGTACTCCGGCGGCCGGAGAGCCGGATTTACGTGCGCAGAACGACCTCGAGGGCCGTGCCGAGGCCCGGCGTGCTGCGGACGCTGAAACCGCCCTCGATGGACGAGGCCCGATCGCGCATGTTCCGCAACCCCTGACCGCCGGGCGCGACGCCGGGCGGGAAGCCGGCACCGTCGTCCTCGATCGCGACGAACCGCTCGCCGGAGGGACGCTGGCCGATCACGACGTCGGCGCGCGTCGCGTTCGCGTGGCGGCGGACGTTTCCGAGCCCCTCCTGGACGATGCGGAAGATCTCGATCTGCTCGTCGGGTGCGAGACGGATCGACGGGTGGATCTCGAGGTCCACCTCGAGCTCGCCGTCCGCGGTCAGGAACTCCACGTAGCGGCGAAGCGCGGAGTCGAACGGCGCTGTGCCGCTGGCCGAGGAGAGCGCAAGGATGGCGAAGCGCGCCTCCTGCTGGGCGAGGGCGGCCGCCTGGATGAGCTGTGGCCCGACCTCCGCCACCGGCGTCCCCGCCTCGAGCATCTGCGCGTGTGTCGAGACGGCGAAGAGATATTGCGCCAGCCCGTCGTGGATCTCGCGGGCCACGCGCGCCCGCTCCTCGGCGACCGCCCGTCCGAGCTCGGCGGAGCGGATCGCCCGCCAGGCGCCGACGAGCATGAGGCTGAACGCGAGCAGGCGGAGGAACTCGCCCTCGGCGACGTAGGTCGTCCCGCGCGGGGGAGCGAGCACGAGATGGAGCGCTGCGAAGAGCTCCAACGTGAAGCCGAGTGCGAGCCACTGGGCGAGGTCGTCGCCCGTGCGGAGGAGCCGCTTCCCCCAGCCGACCACTGCGAGCAGGTCGAGCAGCGCCTGGATCGAGAGTGTCGAGGCGAGGCCCGGCGGCTCGGCTGCGCCGGGCACCCGGATCAGCGCCGGCAGCTGTGCGCCGTGGGCGCGCAGGAGGATCCACGCAGCCAGAAGGGCGATCGCGGCGGCGGCGAGTGCATCCCACAGTGCCCGCTCGCGCGAACGGCTACGGCCGCCGACGAACGGCGCGGCAGCGACGAGCCCCGTGCCGAGGATGCCGCCCAGGGTCGCCGCCCAGGCCTCCGGAGGCGGCAGCGAGCCGCCCCCGAGAGCCGGGATGATCGCGAAGGCGCCCGTGGAGAGGGACCCGACGAGGAAGCCGGCTGCCAGGAGCAGATCGGTGCGGAGACCGTCGACGTGGAAGCGGTTGGCCGCGAGCACCGCGACGAGGAGCCCGATGAGCGCCATCGTCGTCTCCAGCACGAGCAGGAGCGCGGGCGCGTGGTACTGCGTCCGCAGAACGGGATGCGAGACGAAGAGCGCGAGGCTCGCGCCGAGCAGGGCAGAGAGCAGGATCTCTCCCCAGAGCCACGCCTGAAGCTTCGTCCGTTGCGGCCTCACATCTGGTCTTGTCGGCAGAAGCGCGGCTGCCGATAAGGAAGGCGTGGCAGCGCGCATCCTCATCGTCGACGACCACCCGCTGACGCGCGAGGCTCTCGCTGCGTTGCTCCGCTCGCACGGCTTCGAGCTCGCGGGCCTCGCCGCGGACGGCGAGGAGGCGATCGCGGCCGCCGCCGAGACGCAGCCGGACCTCATTCTCCTCGACCTTCTGATGCCGGGGCTCGACGGGTTGTCGGCGCTGCCGCGCCTGCGCGAGGCGGCGCCGGAGTGCGAAGTCGTCGTCCTCACGGCCTCGGGCACGGAGGAGAACCTGCTCGCCGCGATTCGCGGCGGCGCGGCCGGCTACCTGCTCAAGACCGAATCGCCCGACCGGATCGCCGATTTCCTCGATGGCGTCGTCCACGGTGAGGCTGCCCTCTCGGGCCCGGTCGCGCGCAGGCTGCTCGACCAGGTGCGTACGGGCGGCCGTGGCTCGGGGGTGCCCGATCGCATCGCTGCGGCTCTCTCCGCCCGCGAGCTTGAGGTGCTGCTCCTGCTCGACGAGCACCACGGCACCGACGAGATCGCCCGCCGTCTGTTCATCTCCGAGCACACCGTCCGCTCGCACGTGAAGAGCCTCCTGCGCAAGCTCGGCGTCTCGTCGCGCCGCGAGGCCCTCGAGCAGCTGGCGCTGGCGCGCGGCTAGCTCGCGAAGCTGACGCTTCGCTCACTGGGAGAAGGAACTGCGCGGGCCGGAAAGCGCAGTGCGGCCTGCGGCTAGGTCGCCGCTGGCGCGGCTGCCTTAGCCTCCGGGCTAAGAGCGCAGCTCTTAGCCCGGAGAGGTGAAACCCTTGAGCGCGGCGTCGACGAGCCGGGGCAGCGTCTCGAGCTCGTAGCCGCCCTCGAGCACGGCCGCGACCCGATCGGAGAGCGCCCGGCACCGTCGCGCGAGCTCGCGAAAGCCGTTCTCGCTCACGCGCATGTCGGCGAGCGGATCCGCGGCGTGCGCGTCGAAGCCGGCCGAGACCAGGACGAGCTCGGGCTCGAAGCGGGTCACCGCCGGCTCGACGACGCGATCGAACGCCTCGAGGTACTCCTCGTCCCCCGAGCCTGCTCGCAGCGGGACGTTGATCGTCGTCTCCGCCTGGTCGTCCGGGCCGCCGCTTCCCGGGTAGAACGGCCACTGGTGGAGCGAGACGTAGAGGACGCTCTCGTCGTCGCGGAAGATCGCCTCGGTGCCGTTGCCGTGGTGGACGTCGAAGTCGACGATCGCCACTCGCTCGATTCCCAGGCGTTGTTGCGCAGCGCGCGCGGCCACCGCGATGTTGTTGAAGACGCAGAAGCCCATCGCGCGTCCCGCCAGGGCGTGGTGGCCGGGAGGACGGACGAGAGCGAAGCCGCCGCGCAGCGCCGCCTCGATCGCGGTGCCTGCCGCGAGCGCGGCCGCCTCGAACGTCGTCGGCGTGCAGATGGTGTCGCCGTCGAGCCAGCAGAGGTCCTCCGCTCCGCGCACGAGCTCGACGTGCTCGGCGGTGTGGCACGAGAGGAGCTCCTCGACCTTCGCGGCGCGGCCCTCACTCCAGATGTGCTGGTGGGCGAGCAGAACCGCGAGGCGCTCGGGCCGCTCCGGATGGCTGCCGGTCGGGTGCAGCCGCGCGAAGGCGGGATGCGTCAGGACGTCGATGGCTCCTCCAAAGTCCCTACGCGTTCGGCAACGGCGTTGAGCCCGAGCCGTTCGAGGAAAGAAGACGCCTCCGCCCACGCCGGGGATGTTTCTGCGAGGGGAGGAAGGGGAGCGGAGGCGTCCATCGTCGCGATTCGCCGAAAGAGCCTCAAGTCCTCCGCCTCGGCAGTGAATCGTCCGTCGTCGAGCGCGGCTTCGAGCGTGCCGTACTGCGCGAGCAGCTCAGCGGCCTTCTTCGGTCCGACTCCGCGTGCCCCCGGGAGCTTGTCGGACGGGTCGCCGCGCAGCGCGATCAGGTCCGGCACCTGCTCGGGATCGACGCCGTACCGGTCGCGAACCTCGGCGGGCCCGATCCGAGCGAGCTCGCTGACGCCGCGTGTCGGCTGCAGGATCGTGACTCGCTCGCTCACGAGCTGGAACGCGTCGCGATCGGAGGTCGCCACAAGCACCTCGCCGGGCCACGCGCCGGCAGCGGCGGCGAGGAAGTCGTCCGCCTCGTAGCCTGCGGCCTTCGCAACGAGGAACCCGAACGCGGCGACGACGTCCGGCAGGATCTCCAGCTGCTCCAGGAGCGCGTCGTCGAAGACGCGTCCGGACTGGTACGCCGTGAAGGCCTCGTGCCGGTAGGTCGGCACCGAGAGCGTGTCCCACGCGACGAGGACGGCGTCCGGACGCTCCGCCTGCCAGAGGCGGACGAGCATGTTCGTGAAGCCCACGACCGCGTTGAGGCGGATCGACTTCGGCAGCGCGTGGTAGGCCCGATGCGCGAACGAGTCGCCGTCGATCGCGAGCAACGTGCTCATTTTCCGCTCCGGCGGCGGCCAAGCCGCCACCTCCGCTCCTTGGTGAGCTCCGTCGAGCCTACGCTCACAGCACCGCCTCGAGCTCCGCGATACGTTCCATCAAGCGGTCGGTCGCCTCCTGCGACGAGCGCCGGACGTCGTCGCTCGCACGCAGGTCGTCGATGTCGAGGGGCTTGCCGTAGGCGACACGCAGCGGTCCCAGCGTGAGCAGCCGGTCCGTACCGGCGACCGCGGCGGGCACGAGGGGGACCCCGGCTTCGAGGGCGATCCTCGCGGCACCCGAACGCGGTCTCGCGACGTGCTTCTTCACGACTCCCTTCCGGCGGCGCGTGCCCTCCGGGAACATCACGACGACGTTCCCTTCCCGTGCGAGCCGGACGGCCGTCTCGATCGCCTCGCGATCGCCGAGCCCGCGGTGCACCGGAAACGCGCCCGCGCCGTCGAGCACGTACTTCGCCGGCCACCAGTAGAGCTCCGCCTTCGCCATGAAGCGCAGCCAGCGTCGCGGCCACAGCGGCAAGCCCAGCGGCCACGGGTCGAGGTTCGAGACGTGGTTGCAGGCGAGCACATAACCGCCGCCCGCAGGGAGGTTCTCCCGGCCGGTCGCCCGGAGCCGGAAGAGCCCGTAGATGAGAGGCCAGCTCAGCACGGCAATGAGCTGGTAGAGGAGCGGCGCGCGCACGCCCCGGAGTATCGCGGGCACCTGGGGCGCCGCGGTGGGGGCTATCGTGACCGGCCGTGCCGAAGCGTCTCGTCATCGTCGAGTCGCCTGCCAAGGCGCGCACGATCGCCGGCTACCTCGGGCCGGAGTTCGTCGTCGAGTCCTCGGTAGGCCACATTCGCGACCTTCCCGACAGCGCCGCGGAGATTCCCGAGAAGTACAAGGGGGAGGCCTGGGCGCGCCTCGGCGTCGACGTCGAGCGCGGGTTCGAGCCGCTCTACGTCGTCGATCCCGACAAGAAGAAGACGGTCGCTCACCTGCGCAAGCAGCTGGCCGGCGCGGACGAGCTCCTGCTCGCGACGGACGAGGACCGCGAGGGGGAGGCGATCGCCTGGCACCTGCTCGAGGTGCTGAAGCCGAAGGTGCCGGCGCGGCGCATGGTCTTCCACGAGATCACCCGCGACGCGATCGAGCGGGCGCTCGACGAGACGCGCGGCGTCGACGAGCGTCTCGTCGACGCGCAGGAGTCTCGGCGCATCCTCGACCGGCTGTACGGCTACGAGGTCTCGCCCGTCCTCTGGAAGAAGGTCATGCGCGGGCTCTCGGCCGGTCGCGTCCAGTCGGTCGCCACGCGTCTCGTCGTCGAGCGAGAGCGAGAGCGCATGGCCTTCCGCGCCGCCGAGTGGTGGGACCTGCTCGGCACCTTCGACCCCGAAGCCTTCGAGGCGCGGCTCGTCTCGCTCGACGGGCAACGCGTCGCCCAGGGGCGCGACTTCGGCCCGGACGGGAAGCTGCGCGGCGAGGCGCGGGCGCTCGACGAGGAGGCGGCACGAGGTCTCGCCCAACGCCTCGAGCACGCCTCGTTCCAGGTGGCCCGTGTCGAGCGGAAGCCGTACGTCCGGCGACCGAGCCCGCCGTTCATGACGTCGACGTTGCAGCAGGACGCGAGCCGCAAGCTCCGCTTCTCGGCGCAGACGACGATGCGGCTCGCTCAGCGCCTCTACGAGAACGGCTACATCACCTACATGCGCACCGACTCGACGACGCTGTCGGAGTCGGCGCTCACGGCTGCTCGCGAGCAGGCGACGACGCTCTTCGGCGCCGAGTACGTCCCGGCCGAGCCGCGGCGCTACGAGCGGAAGGTGAAGAACGCACAGGAGGCGCACGAGGCGATTCGGCCCTCGGGCGACCGCTTCCGCACGCCGCAGGAGGTGCGCGCCGAGGTCTCGCCGGACGAGCACGCGCTCTACGAGCTGATCTGGATGCGGACGATCGCCTCGCAGATGAAGGACGCCCAGGGGCAGACCGTCTCGCTGCGGATCGGCGGCGAGTCGGACGCCGGTGAGTCCGTCGAGTTCGGCGCCTCCGGGACCGTGATCACGTTCCGCGGCTTCCTCGCCGCCTACGAGGAGGGTCGCGACGACGACCGTCCCGCGAAGGACGACGACGAGGAGCGGCGCCTGCCGAACCTCACCGAGGGCGATGCCGTCGAGCTCCGGACGCTCGAGCCGCAGGGCCACGAGACGAGCCCCCCGGCGCGGTACACCGAGGCGACGCTCGTGCGGACCCTCGAGGAGCTCGGCATCGGCCGCCCGTCGACGTACGCGTCGATCCTCGGCACGATTGTCGACCGCGGTTACGTCTTCAAGCGCGGCACGGCCCTCGTGCCCGCCTTTCTCGCCTTCTCGGTCGTCGGCCTGCTCGAGCAGCACTTCGGCCGGCTCGTCGACTACGACTTCACGGCTCGGATGGAGGACGACCTCGACCGGATCGCGGCCGGGGACGAGCACCGTGTCGAGTGGCTCGGGCGTTTCTACTTCGGCGACGGTGACGGCGGTCTGCACGAGCTCGTCTCGGACCTCGGCGCGATCGACGCGCGGGAGATCAACTCCCTGGAGATCGGGGACGGAATCGTCCTCCGCGTCGGCCGCTATGGGCCGTACCTCGAGCGCGAAGGGCAACGCGCGAGCGTGCCCGAGGAGCTCCCTCCCGACGAGCTGACCGTCGAGCGGGCGGAGGAGCTGCTCGCGCAGCCCACCGGGGACCGAGAGCTCGGGACGGATCCCGAGACGGGGCGACCCATCGTGGCCCGCACGGGGCGCTACGGCCCGTACGTCACGGAGGTCCTGCCGGAGGACGCGAAGGAGAAGCCGCGGACCGCCTCGCTCTTCAAGACGATGTCGCTCGAGACCGTCACGCTCGACGACGCGCTCCGCCTCCTCCAGCTGCCCCGCGTGGTCGGCGTCGCGGAGGACGGCGAAGAGGTGGTCGCCCGGAACGGCCGCTACGGACCGTACGTGCAGAAGGGGAAGGAGTCGCGCTCGCTCGAGTCGGAGGAGCAGCTGTTCACCATCGACCTGTCCGGCGCGCTCTCGCTCCTCGCCCAGCCGCGGCAGCGGCGAGGGCAGCGTGCCGCGGCAAAGCCGCTTCGCGAGCTCGGCACCGACCCGGTCGGCGGCAGCGAGATCGTGCTCAAGGAGGGCCGCTTCGGTCCGTACGTGACCGACGGCGAGACGAACGCGAGCCTCCGCAAGGGCGACGATCCGGAGACGGTGTCGCTCGAACGCGCCGTCGAGCTGCTCGCCGAGCGTCGCGCGAAGGGGCCCGCGAAGCGAAGCACGCGCCGGCGCAAGGCGAGCTGACGCCGGAAGCCCCGCAAACTTCGCCGACCGGGCCGCGTCCTATGCTCACGGACTCGAACGGAGCGCGGAATACACTTGCCGCGCCGCTCGTTCGAGGCACCGGGTGCCGGGACGGAGCGGTGCCGGCTCGGGGGAGTGGTAACCGGAGGACTTCCCTCCTAAGGTACGAAGGCTTGCGGGTAAGCGACGAAGCAGGACGAAAGGACTGAGGGAGCGCTGACGCAGAACCAGCTCAACGATTTGCTCGAGTCGGACCAGATCCGCGCCATCGTCGAGGGCGCCGAGGAGCGGGGCTTCATCGATCCCGCTCAGCTCGAGGCCTTCGCGGCCGAGCTCGAGCTCAACGATGCCGAGGTCGAGGAGCTCACACGGGAGCTCGAGCGCACCGGTCTGGAGATCGGCCAGCCCGCCGCGGTCGCGCCGGCCGCTGCGAACGTCGAGGCGCCGAAGGAGGAGAAGGAGAAGCCGGCCGAGCCGGCGCCCGAGGCCGCCGAGGTGTCCGTCCCGATCTCGGGATCCGCCGACAGCCTGCAGCTCTTCCTCGCGGACGTCGGCCGCCACAAGCTGCTCACCGCGGCCGAGGAGGTCATGCTCGCCAAGCGGATCGAGCGCGGCGACGTCACGGCGAAGCGCCGCATGATCGAGTCGAACCTCCGGCTCGTCGTCTCGATCGCCAAGGGGTACCGCGGCCTAGGAGTGCCGTTCCTCGACCTGATCCAGGAGGGAACGCTGGGCCTGAACCGCGCAGTCGAGAAGTTCGACTGGCGCCGCGGCTACAAGTTCTCCACCTACGCGACCTGGTGGATCCGCCAGTCGGTCCAGCGCGCGGTTGCCAACCACGCGCGGACGATCCGCGTACCCGTCCACGTCGTCGAGCGCCAGCAGAAGCTGTCACGCGCGGCGCGCCGGCTCGAGGTCGAGCTCGGGCGCGAGGCGACGAAGGAGGAGCTCGCCGAGGCCACCGGCCTGCCGATGCAGCACGTCGACGAGGCATTGGGTGCGGCGAACGCGTCCGTCTCGCTCAACCAGACGGTCGGCGCGGAGGACGAGGGCGAGCTCGGCGATCTGTTCGCCGACCGGGAGGCCGTCGATCCGTTCGACGAGGCCGAGGAGTCGCTCCGCCGCCAGGGCGTCCGGCGGGCGCTCGAGGCGCTGCCGGAACGCGAGCGGCGGATCCTCGAGCTGCGCTTCGGCTTCGAGGGCGAGCCGTGGACGCTCGAGGCGATCGGGAACGAGCTCGATCTCACGCGAGAGCGTGTCCGCCAGCTCGAGGGTCAGGCGCTTTCCCGGCTCGGCGCGCTGCGCGACCTCATCTCGGTCGCCGCCGCGTAGCTCACCCCGGGGACCGAGTCCCTCGCCTTCAGGATCGCGTCGCGCCGGAGCGCCGCGACGCGCAGCTCCGGCGAGGGCCGACGCAGGAACGAGTCGACGAGGAGGAGCTCGTCGAGGTCGAGCTCCCCGTCACGGTGCGCGGCCGCAAGCCCCGCCTCGACCTCCAGGGCCGCCCCGCCTCCCGGCGGCAGAGTTCGTTCCGCCGCGACCCGGCCGCCGGAGACGAACATGGCCCGCACGCAGCCCGGCTCACCGGCCGGGACGAGTACGCAGCATTCGAGGCGCCGTACCCGGTCGAGGCGCCGCAGCTCGCGGCACACGCATTCGAGGGCGGCGATCCGGTCGCGAAGCCGACCGGCATCTTCGAACCGCCGCGCGTCGGACAGGTCGCGCAGCCGCCCTCGAAGACGCGGTAGTGCCGCCGCGGGCCGGGTCAGCTCGTCCGGGAAGAGAGCCCGCGCCGCGAGCTGGGCGGTCCGCCGCGATCGGAGGGGACCCACCGGCGACGGGCGCGACGAGGCGACCACCGACTCGCCGCGCGATCGCAGCCACACGTGCCTCTCCGGTCGCGAGACGCGCGCGTTGCCCGGCGGACGGAGGCTCCGGATCAACCGCAGCTCCTCGAGCGCCGCCTCGAGCTCGGACCCGGTCACCCGCCACTCGATTTGCTCGGCCGCCGCGAGAGCCGCCTCGACCGCAGGCCGCTGGCGGTCGCTGTGGAAGTACGAGCGTAGGCGGGCCCTCAGGTCGCGTGCCCGCCCCACATAGAGGACCTGGCCGTTGCGGCCGAGGAAGAGATACACGCCGGGAGTGCTCGGCGCCCCGAACGCGAGGTGCCGCTTGTCGAGCAGCCGCCGCGTCCTCGTCGCTGCGAGAGCCGACAGATCCGCCACGGTGCGGGCTCCGCGCTCCTGGGCGAGACCGATGAGCACGAGCAGCAGCTCGGCGGTCGCCCGCGCGTCCGGCAAAGCTCGGTGACAGGGGCGCTCGGCGGTGTCGAGGAACCACGCAAGCTGTGCGAGGCCGAAGCCCGGGACTCGTCCGGCGAGGAGCGTGCGCGCGAGTCGCACGGTGTCGACGACGGCCGCGCCGATTCGCGAGCCGGTCAACCGCTCGGTCTCGCGGTCGAGGAAGGCGAGATCGAAGCGCGCGTTGTGGGCGACGAGGACCGCGTCGCCCGCGAACGCGAGGAAGTCGCGCACTGCGTCAGCCGGACGCGGCGCGCCGCGGAGCTGCTCGCTACGCAGGCCCGTCAAGGCGCTCGCTCCGGGGGCGATGGGAAGCCCCGGATCGACGAGCGTCTGGAACTCGGCCTCCACCTCGAACGCACGCACGCGCACGGCCCCGATCTCGCAGATACCGGAGCTGCCCGGCCGCAGCCCCGTCGTCTCGAGGTCGACGACGACGTACGTCGCCTGCTCGAGCAGCAGCGTCGCGCCCGGCGGGTCGGCGAGCGCGACGGCGTCTCCGCTCCAGGCGAGCCTCGCGTCGGTCTCCACGACGTCCGCCAGAAGCGACCGGGCGAGGGCCACGGGCGCCTGACGCAGGGCGAAGAGCCGCCGGGCGGCCTCCTCCGCGAGCACCGGACCACGCTGCTCCTCCACGAGCTCCACCAGCCGGTCGGCCGCATCTAGCCTGAGCTGCATGGTCGAGAGCCTAGGCGAACATACGTTCGCACGCCACCTCGCCTCGCTTCGCGCGGAGCCTTCCGACGCCGCCGAGCAGGTGACGCAGGCTCTGACCGGCGAGCCGCTGCGGGTGCTGGAGCAGCGTCCCGACTGGGTTCGTGTGGAGACCGCCTACGAATACCCCGGCTGGGTGCGGCGGGAGGATCTCGGCGGCGAGCCTGACGACGGCTGGCTGCGACCGGCCGCCGCCGATGCCGTCGAGCACGCGCGGACGCTGATCGGAACGCGCTACGAGTGGGGCGGGATGACCGCCGCCGGCATCGACTGCTCCGGTCTGGTCCACATGGCATTCCGCGCCTGCGGCCGGCTGGTGCCGCGTGACGCGGACCAACAGGAGGAGGCGGGCGAGAGGGTGTTCGAAGACGAGCTCCGCACCGGCGACCTCGTGACGTACGGCCCGCCCGAGGGAGCCGACCACGTCGCGTTCTGGATCGGAGACGGACGCATCCTCCACGCGACCGGGCGTGAAGGCGTCGACTGCGTCGTCGAGGAGGCGGAACCGGCGGAGTTGCGCGAGCGACGAAGGGCGCTCGTCCGCCTCGGCTCGGCCGCGGAGTTGCCGGGCCGGCGCTAGATTTCGCCACTCGGGTGGAGCCGACCGCAAGCGTTCGCAGGAGGGTGGCCGCGGTCGTAGCGGCGCTCCCACTCCTCGCCGCCGCCGGCTGCGGGGGCTCGGGGCATCGCACGACGACTACTACTCCGCGGCCGACCACCGCGCCGACGACGACCGCACCGTCCACGAGCACTTCGGTCGCCAAGCCGCCCAACGAGTTCCCCGAGTTCCGGATCGCGATGGACGAGGCGACGGACTATCTCGATCCGGGCCTCTCGGACACGACCGAAGGCTGGGGCGTGATGTGGAACGTCTACCTTCCATTGCTCGGCTACCAGCACGTGAACGGGCCGGAGGGAGCGAAGCTCGTCCCGTACCTCGCGACGTCGCTCCCGCACATCTCGGAGGACAACCGCACGTACCGCCTCACCCTTCGCAAGGGGCTGCGCTACTCGAACGGCAGCACCGTCAAGGCGAGCGACTTCAAGGCGACGGTGGAGCGGGACTTCTTGCTCGACTCGGTCGGCGCCGGCTTCTTTCGGAACATCCGTGGGGCGACGGAATTTGCGAAGAGGCAAAAAGGCGGGATTCACGGCATCGTCGTGGACGACGCGACCCGGACGATCATCATCCACCTCGTGGAGCCGCAGGCCGACTTCGCGAACGTTCTCGCCTCGGAGTTCGCGGCGCCCGTGCCGGCGAACGCGCCGCCGGCGGACACCTCGCTCCACCCGCTGCCGGCGACGGGCCCCTACGAGATCAAGAGCTACCAGCCGAAGTCGAAGATCGTCGTGCAGCGCAACCCGTACTTCCAGGCGTGGCGCTTCCACGGCAACGTGCCCGCCGGCAATCCCGACCGCGTGACCTGGGACATCGTCCCGACCGCCACCGTTGCGCTCCGCCGCGTCATCAGCGGGCAGGACGACTGGATGAGCTACTACCAGATCCCCCATGAACGGCTCCCCGCGATCGCGCAGAGGTACCGCAGTCGGCTCCAGACCTTCACGCCGCCCAACCTCATGTACTTCTTCATGAACACGCGCGTGGCGCCGTTCAACAACGCCAAGGTCCGGCAGGCGGTGAACTACGCGATCTCGCGGCGCTGGCTCAGGCGTCTCGCCGGCGGCCTCGCCCGGACGACCGAGAACATCCTGCCGCCGGCGTACCCGGCCTTCAAGGCGCACGATCTCTATCCGCACGACCTGCGCAAGGCGACCAAGCTCGTCCACCAGTACCTCCGCGAGTCGGGCTACAAGCGAAAGGTCTTCGTCTGGAACCACGACGTTGCCGCGGATCTGCCTTTCACGGAGTACCTCGTCTCGGTGCTGAACCGCATCGGCTTCCACGCCAGCGAGAAGGCCGTGACCGCGAGCAGCTACTGGACGACGATCGGGCGCCGGAAGACGCGGGCGCAGATCGGCTTCGCGGACTGGGTGCAGGACTTCCCGCATCCGCTCGACTGGTTCGGCCTCCTCGACGGTCGGGCGATCACGCCGACGCACAACTCGAACTACGCGAACTTCGACGCTGCGTGGGCGAACCGCGAGATCGAAGCGCTCACGCGACAGCCGTACCTGACGCGTGCCGTCGACGAGAGCTGGGCGTCGCTCGACCGGCGCGTGATGAGGCTCGCACCCTGGGCGCCGTTCCTCAACCAGGAGGAGACCGACTTCTTCAGCGCACGTGTCGTTCTCGGCTGTTACGTCAATAATGTCTTGTACGAGTTCGACTACGCGAGCATCTGCGTCAAGAAATAGTGCGGATTGATAAGACTTCGCCATGGGCCGTTCGGCCTATGAGCGGGGCTCGGCGGCCCACTCAACCCGTGCTCGCTACCCAGGAGGTGTAAAAGAAGTGAGAACGAAGCGAGGGAGATTCGTCGCGATCGCGGCAGTTGTCGCGACGGGGCTCGCGCTGGTGGTGAGCGCCTGCGGTGGGGGCGGAGGCGGAGGCGGAGGTGGGTCGAATCCGACCACGTCCTCTTCCACCGCCGGGAAGACCTTCCCCGTCCTGAAGGCCGTCTGGGGAACTACCGACTACATGGACCCGGGCCTCTCGTACCGGCTCGAGTCGTGGCAGCTGTTCCAGGACACCTACCTGGGCCTCGTCGTCAAGGCCCGCGTGAGCTGTCTGACCGACAACTGCACCAAGATCCTGCCGGGTCTCGCGACGACCACGGGCACGGTGACGAACGGCGGTAAGGAGTACAAGTTCACGCTCCGCAAGGGGCTGAAGTACTCGAACGGCGAGACGATCAAGGCGAGCGACTTCAAGAACACGATCATTCGTGACTTCAACATGAACTCGCCGGGCATCGGCTTCTTCTCGAACATCGTCGGCGTGGACTCCTGTGAGAACAACCCGACCAAGTGCTCGGACATCTCGGGGATCGTGACCAACGACGCCGCCGGGACGGTCGACATCAAGCTGAAGTCGCCGGAGTCCGACTTCCTGTACGTCCTTTCGATTCCGTTCACGTCCGTCGTGCCGTCCTCGACGCCGAAAAAGGACACGGAGAACCCGCCGCCCCCGGGCAACGGGCCGTACTACATCGCGAGCTACAACCCGAGCAAATCGTTCGTGATGAAGCGGAACCCGAACTGGACGAAGGGCGAGATCCCGGGCATCCCGGACGGGAATCCCGACAAGATCGTCGCAACGATGACGTCCGACCAGGCGCAGTCGGCGCAGCTCGTCGCTTCCGGGCAGTACGACTACGACGAGAACATCCTGCCGACCGACCAGCTGGCGCACTACAAGAACAAGTACTCGAGTCAGATCAAGTTCTGGACGACGCCGTCGACGTACTACTTCTTCATGAACTGGCGGCTGCCGCCGTTCAGCAACCTGAAGGCGCGGCAGGCGGTCAACTACGCGATCGACCGCAACCAGCTCGTCAACCTGCGTGGCGGCCTGGGTGTGCCGACGTACAACTTCTTGCCCCCGAGCTACCCGCAGTACAAGAAGATCAGCCCGACCCCCTACCCGTACAACCTGAACAAGGCCAAGCAACTCGTCAAGCAGTCGGGGATGCAGGGCCAGAAGGTCACCGTCTACACGATCTCCGACGTAGCGGTCGACCTGTCCACGGGCGAGTACCTGCAGGGTCAGCTGAACAAGATCGGCTTCAAGGCGTCACTGAAGCCGCTGGCGAGCGCGAACTACTTCACGATCGTCGGTAACCAGGCGACGAAGGCCCAGATCGGCTTCACCGACTGGTTCGAGGACTACCCCTACCCGTCGGACTGGTTCAACATCCTCCAGAACGGCGAGAACATCACGCAGGTCCACAACAACAACTACGGGAACGTGGACGTCAAGTCGATCAACAAGCAGATCGACACGCTCGATCACCAGCCTCCGTCGAACGCTCTGTCGCCGAGCACCAATGCGAAGTGGGCGGAGATCGACAGGACGCTGATGGTGAAGTACGCGTCGACGGCCCCGTATCTGAACGGCATCCTCACGTCGTTCTTCTCGTCGAGGATGGATCCCGCGTGCGACATCTTCACGGACGGCCAGGATGACGCCGCCCAGTTCTGCCTGAAGTAAGTGGTTGACGCCGGCGTGGTGGGCGCTGCTCCACCACGCCGGCTCGACCTTTGAAGTACTTTTCCCCTGCACCCGTGGCGACCACCGGCCAAGAGGAGTTCACCCTCGACACCGCCGCCGAGCTGGCGGCGGAATCGGGGGCAAAAGAGATCCAGGGCCGTAGCCCCTGGGTGCTCGCGGGGCGCCGGCTCCGCCGCAACTATGTAGCGCTCTCCTTCCTCGGCGTCTTCCTCTTGGTGGTCGTCTGCTGCTTGCTCGCGCCGGTCTATTCGGCGCACGTTTCCGGCCTCGGCCAGAACGACCAGTTCAGCGGCACGATCGTCTCGAACGGGAAGACGATCCATGTGATCTCGCAGGGTGGGACGAAGATCGTCAACGGCCAGCCGCAGATCGTGTTCGGCGGCGTCCCGATCGGGCCGCAGTGGGGTGCCGCCGGCGGCAAGTACATCCTCGGGGCGGACGAGCTCGGGCGGGACGTCGGGACCCGGCTCCTGTACGGCGGCCTCAACTCGCTCTACATCGGCGTCACCTCGGCGGCGATCTGCACGTTCCTCTCGGTGATTCTCGCCCTGCTCGCCGGGTACTTCGGCGGGGTCGTCGACTGGATCATCTCGCGCTTCTTCGACCTGATCTGGGCTTTCCCGGTCGTCCTGCTCGGGATCGCGCTCGGTACCGCGCTGTCCGTCAACGGGTTCCACCACTTCGGGATCAACCTGTCCGGATCCAGCCTCTGGATCACGATCGGCGTCATTTCGTTCGTCTTCATCCCGTACATCGGCAGGCCGCTGCGGGGCCAGGTGCTTGCCTTACGCAACCGGGAGTTCGTCGAGGCCGCCACCGCCCAGGGAGCGAGCTCTGTGCGGATCATGTTCACGGAGCTGCTGCCGAATGTTGCCTCGTCGGTGCTCGTCCTGTTCACGCTGATCATCGCGAACGCGATCCTCACCGAGGTCGGGCTCTCGTATCTCGGTGCGGGTGTGCGACTCCCGAATCCGTCCTGGGGGACGATGATCGAGGAGGGATCGACCAGGCTGTCCACCGCGCCGCAGATCAGCCTCTACGCGGGCATCGCGATCGCGATCACCGTGCTCTCGATCAACGTCTTCGGCGACGGCCTCCGCGATGCGCTCGATCCACGGGCCAAGATCAGGATCGAGCACGGATGAGGGTGGCGGGCTAGATGGGCGCCTACATCATCCGGCGGATCTTCGGGATGCTGCTCGTGCTGCTCGCCGTCAGCTTCATCGTCTATCTGATCTTCATCGTCATTCCCGGTGGCGACCCGGCACAGCGGATCGCCGGCAAGGTCGCTACGCCGCAGAACGTCGCCGCGATCAAGCACAGGCTCGGGCTGGACCAGTCGTTCATCGTCCAGTGGTACGACCTCGTGAAGTCGCTGTTCACTGCCAAGCTCGTCTCGTATTACGACGGGACGAACGTCGTGAACCAGATCAAGCAGGGGCTACCCGCCACGTTCTCGCTCGCGATCGGCGCCGGGATCATCTGGATGGGCTTCGGGATCCTCGTCGGAACGATCTCGGCAGTCACGGCCGGGCGCTTCTCCGATCGTGTGATCACGGCATTCGCCCTGATCGGGATCTCGATGCCGGTGGCCTGGCTGGGACTGATCCTCCGCTACTTCCTCGCGGGAGAAGGAGGAGCCGTGTCGTGGTTCCCGGACGGCGGCTATGTCGCGTTCACCTCGAATCCGGCGCAGTGGTTCTACCACCTGCTGCTGCCGTGGTTCACCCTCGCCGTGCTCTTCATCGGTTTCTACGGGCGCGTGCTGCGTTCGAACATCCTCGACACGATCAACGAGGATTTCGTCCGCACGGCGAAGGCGAAGGGTCTTTCGACGCGCCGGATCCTCGTCAAGCACGTGCTCCGAGCGTCGCTGATCCCGATCGTGACGCTCTTCGGGCTCGACTTCGCGTCGGTGCTCGGCGGGGGCGCGATCATCACGGAGAGCGTCTACAACCTGCACGGCGTCGGCTGGTACGCGTGGCAGTCCATCGGCACCCAGGACCTACCGCCGCTGATGGGCGTGACGCTCTTCGGCGCGATGTTCATCGTCGTCTTCACGCTGCTCGTCGACCTCGCCTACGCCTACCTCGATCCTCGGATCCGGCTGACCTGATGGCCGAACGGCTGCTCGAGGTCAACGACCTCAAGGTCCGGTTCGCCACCGAAGACGGCATCGTGCGGGCCGTGGACGGGATCTCATTCGAGCTGGAGCGCGGCAAGGTGCTCGGGATCGTCGGCGAGTCCGGCTCGGGCAAGAGCGTCACCGCGATGACGCTCATGGGCCTGACGCGAGGCGTCAACGCAGGCTTCGAGGGCGAGGTCCTCTACAAGGGAACCGATCTGCTCAAGGTCTCCGACCGCGCCATGCAGGGCTACCGCGGCAACGAGCTCGGGATGATCTTCCAGGACCCGATGACCTCGCTCAACCCCGTCTACCGGATCGGGGAGCAGATCGTCGAGGCGATCCAGTCGCACGAGAGGGTCGACAAGCGCACGGCGCGGTCGCGCACGATCGAGCTCCTCCGCCAGGTCGGCATTCCGAATCCGGAGACGCGTGTCGACGATTTCCCGCACCAGTTCTCCGGCGGGATGAGGCAGCGCGCGATGATCGCGATGGCCCTGTCGTGCAACCCGTCGGTCCTCATCGCCGACGAGCCAACGACCGCGCTCGACGTGACGATCCAGGCCCAGATCGTCGAGCTCGTCAGCCGCCTCAAGGACGACTTCGACTCCGCCGTCATCTTCATCACCCACGACCTCGGCGTGATCGCCGACATCGCGGACGAGATCATCGTCATGTACGCCGGACGCGTCGTCGAGCGCGGCACGAAGCGGGACGTCTTCTACGACCCGCAGATGCCCTACACCTGGGGCCTGCTCGGCTCGATCCCGCGACTCGACCGGCCGAGGCCGGAGCGCCTGCACACGATCGAAGGAATGCCGCCGTCCCTTATCAACCCGCCGGAGGGATGCAAGTTCCGGCCGCGCTGCCCGCACGCCTTCGAGAAGTGCAAGCAGGAGCCGGGCCTCGAGAACCGCGTCGAGACGCCCGGCCATCTCGATCGCTGCTGGCTCGACGTCGAGTTCAAGCGCGACCACCGTGACGAGACGATCTCCGGCGGCTCCGTGGAGGCGGCGTGACGGTTCTCGAGCAGACGGCTCAGACCGGCGAGACGCCGCTGCTCGAGATCCACCACGTCAAGAAGTACTTCCCGATCCGGACCGGAGTCCTGCAGCGCGAGGTGGCGCGGGTGCACGCGGTCGACGACGTGACCTTCGCGGTTCGCGCCGGTGAGACGCTCGGGCTGGTGGGTGAATCGGGCTGCGGGAAGTCGACGCTAGGCCGCACGATCGTGCGCCTGCTCGAGCCGACGGACGGCGAGATCATCTTCCAGGGCACGCCGATCCAGAGTCTGCGCACGCGCCGGCTGCGGCCGCTCAGGCGCGAGATGCAGATGGTCTTCCAGGATCCGTATGCGTCGCTCAATCCGCGCAAGCGCGTGGGCACGATCGTCTCCGACCCGATGCGGATCCACGACCTGGGTAGCCGGTCGGAGCAGAAGCGGCGGGTCGGGGAGATCCTCGAAACCGTCGGGCTCTCTCCGGAGCACTACAACCGCTTTCCGCACGAGTTCTCCGGAGGCCAGCGGCAAAGGATCGGGATCGCGCGCGCGTTGGCACTCCGGCCGAAGCTGATCATCGCCGACGAGCCGGTGTCGGCGCTCGACGTCTCCATCCAGTCCCAGATGCTGAACCTGCTCGAGGACCTGCAGAACGAGTTCAACCTCACGTACATCTTCATCGCCCACGACCTCGGCGTCGTCCGGCACGTGAGCGACCGGATCGCCGTGATGTACCTCGGCAAGATCGTCGAGCTCTCGCCGGCTGAGGAGCTCTACACGCGGCCGATCATGCCGTACACCGAGGCTCTTCTCTCGGCGGTTCCCATCCCCGATCCCGATCTGGCCGAGAAGAGAGAGCGGATCGTGCTCGAGGGGGACGTCCCGAGCCCGATCAACCCGCCGAGCGGGTGTCGCTTCCATCCGCGCTGCCGCTACGCGACCGATGTGTGCCAGCAGATCGAGCCGCCGCTCGTTGACTACGGCAACGGCCACCTCGCCGCCTGCCATCACCCGCTCAACGTCGATCAGGAGACCTTGCAAAGGGTGGAGGTGGCCCAGGAGCACACGCCGGCGGCGGCCGACGAGAGCGCGATGCCCGAGGACACCTCGGGGCACTCCAATCCGTCGGTCGCGCCGACGACGCGCGATACCCGTTCGAGTTAGCCCCAGCGGCTAAAGGGGCTCGTTTGCGGCGCCGATACTCGGGCCGTGGACGCTGCTGAGCGCAAGGAGATCCTCAGCCGTTATTTGACGCACTCGCGCCGCTTCGAGGAAGTTGCGGCGCGGCGTCGTGGTGCCGGCGGTGCCGACGTGATCCCGCTCCAGAGCCCGCTTCGCGAGCTCGAGCAGGAGCCGACGGTGCGGGAAATCGAGGTGCTGCAGCTCATCTCCGACGGCCTGGTGAACCGCGAGATCGGTCAGCGGCTCTTCCTGTCGGAGGAAACGGTGAAATCACACGTCCGGCACTTGCTCGCGAAGCTCCAGGCGCGCTCTCGCGCCCATGCAGTTGCGGTCGGCTTCCGGCGCGGGCTTATCGGCTAACTTCGTCCACAGCCGCGGATTTCGGCTGTGGACAAGGAAAACGAAGCGCCGGGTGAAATTCACCCGGCGCCCATGAAACTGCGGATCCGCCTCTCAGCTCTTGCCCGGATCACCCACAGGGGGGATGATGCAAGGCTGTGGATAACGGACTATCCGACGGCTTTACCAGACCCTGGACGACCCGGCGGTCGTCGCACGGGCCGCAAGGCGAGCAAAGGAACGCATTGACTACTCCGATCGATCGGGGACTGACGGCACGCGGAGCGTATACCCCTTTCGGGGGATACGCAAGGCTAAAGCGCCTGACCAAAGGTCTAGATAGCGCGGACCGCCGAACAGTTGTTTGGGCCTGCGTGCTGGGCGCGGGCTCTATCGGTGCATTTAGCGGGCTTTGGCTCGCCGGTTATCGGCTGCCGCACGTCTGGGCCCTATTCGTTCTTGGTGCGGTGGCTGCGCTCGCCGAACGCCAGCGGGTTGCGATCAATGATCGCACGGAGATGTCAGTCTCGTTCCTTCCGCTCGTCTTTTCCGCTGTGGTGTTCGGCCCACTCGGAGGCTTCGCGGTTGGGGTCCTCTCGAATGTCTGGGATCTTCGGCACTCACGCCTTGAATGGAGCGTCTATACGCCGGTCCGGGGTCTCACAGCGGCCGCCGCGGGGCTTGCAGCATGGCAAGTAGTGCCGCACCCAGCTGGGTTCGGTCAGTACCTCCTCGCCAGCCTCGTGGCGTCAGTGGCTGAGCTCGCAGCAGACGGGTTCTTCACAACTGCAACGGCGTTCGTCCGCCGCATTGATCTTGTCGCGACGGTTCGGGCGATTGCGTCGCTGTTCCTGCTCACGGTGCCGCTCTACGTCCCCGTCCTCACGATCTTCGTCTACGGCTACCACGCCTACTCGCTACACCTTGTGCTGGTCTTCTTCGTTCCGACGCTTGCTGCGCAACGACTGCTCCACCTCTACCAGCAGGAAAAGGAGGCGACCCACCGGCTTGCTGCAGCAAACGACCAGCTGCGAAGAGCGAGCCTCTCGTTTGCAACCGCCCTCGTCGCGACGCTCGACGCGCGAGATCAATACACCGCCGGTCACTCCGCCGCTGTCGCGATCTATGCGCGCGACATTGCGGAGCGCATGGGACTGTCCGAGGAGCAACAGGAGCTCGTACACCT
>DASSVO010000025.1:0-6462 GCA_035706005.1 Gaiellaceae bacterium
GCCCACGCGACCCGTGTTCCGATCTGCCGCGACCCTCTGAGCGACCTCCACGAGGCGCTCGATCCGCTCGCGTTTCGCGTCGTCCGGCACCAGGTCCGGCATTGCGGCGGCCTCCGTTCCCGCCCGCGGTGAATAGACGAACGTGAACGCGCCGTCGAAGCCCACCTCCTCGACGACCTCGAGCGTCTCGAGGAAGTCCTCCTCGGTCTCACCGGGGAAGCCGACGATGACGTCGGTAGTCAGCGCGAGGTCCGGGATGGCCGCGCGGAGCTCCTCGACGAGCCTCAGGTAGCGCTCGCGCGAGTACGTCCGTCGCATCGCTTTGAGCACGCGGCTCGACCCGGACTGAAGCGGCGGGTGCGCGTGCTCGCAGACCGCGGCACACTCGGCCATCGCGACGATCACGTCACGGCGGAAGTCCTTCGGATGCGGGCTCGTGAAGCGGATCCGCTCGATACCGTCGACCGCGTCGACTGCACGGAGGAGCTCCGCGAAGCTCGACCCCACGTCGCGGCCGTACGAGTTCACGTTCTGCCCGAGAAGGGTCACCTCACGGACGCCCTCGGTCGCGAGCCGCTCGATCTCGGCAAGGATCTCGCCTGGCCGGCGCGAGGTCTCGCGGCCCCGGACGGCCGGGACGATGCAGTAGGAGCAGACCGAGTTGCAGCCCATGGAAACCTGTACCCAGGCCTGGAAGCGGCGCTGACGCCGGACGGGCAGCCCCGCTGCGAAGGAGCGCTCGTCTCCGGTGCCGAACGAGCCGCGCGCGATCCCCTGGCCGCCGGCTCCGAGCCAGTCTCCGAGGTGCGAGATCGTGCCTGGCCCGAAGGCGACGTCGACGGCCGGATAGAGGCCGAACAGCCGCTCCCGCTGCGCCTCGGCGTAGCAGCCGCCGACCGCGATCACGGTGTCGGGCCGCTCGCGCTTCAGCTTCGCCGCGTTGCCCATGTGGGCGGCGAACCGTGTGTCGGGCTTCTCACGGATCGTGCAGGTGTTGAGGACGATGACGTCGGCCTCTTCCTGCGACGGCGCCTCGCCGAGCCCGAGCTCCTCGAGCAGTCCCTTGATCCGTTCCGAATCGTGGGCGTTCATCTGGCAGCCGAACGTCGTGACGTGGTAGCGCCGCACGGCGGAAGGGTAGCCCCCGTGCTGGTGCTCGCCGGCTAGGCGGCCTGGATCGGCGAGTCGGCCGCCCGGTCCGGCTGCTCGTCCGCCGGGGGAGGACTGGCCGCCGCGGCGTGGTTCTTCGCGACCTCGACGGCGCGGCTCTCGCGGATCACGGTCACCTTCACCTGGCCGGGGTACTCCAGCCGGTCCTCGATCTCGCGCGCAATCTCGTGCGCGAGCAGGGCCGCCTCGTCGTCGTCGACGTCGCCCGGGCTGACGATCACCCGGATCTCACGCCCGGCCTGCAGTGCGTAGACCTTTTCGACGCCCGGCTTCGAGGCTGCGAGCTCCTCGAGCGCCTCGAGACGCTTGATGTACTGCTCGAGGCTCTCCCCGCGGGCCCCGGGGCGGCTCGCCGAGACGGCGTCGGCGGCGATCAGGAGCACCGCCTCCACGGTCTGCGGCTGCACCTCGTAATGGTGTGCCTCGATGGCGTGGACGACGCCCTGCGATTCGGAATAGCGCCGCGCGAGCTGCGCGGAGATGAGCGCGTGCGAGCCCTCCACCTCGTGCGTCAGCGCCTTCCCGATGTCGTGGAGCATCGCGGCGCGCTTCGCCGTCTGGACGCTCGCCTCGAGCTCCGTGGCCATGATGCCCGCGAGGTGCACGACCTCGAGCGTGTGCTTGAGGACGTTCTGGCCGTAGCTCGTCCGGAACCGGAGGCGGCCGAGAATCTGGACGAGCTCGTCGGGAAACGGCCCACAGTTGGCCTCGAAGACCGCCTGCTCGCCGGCCTGGCGCACGACCTCCTCCACCTCCGCCTTCGACTCGTAGTACGTCTCCTCGATCCGGGCCGGGTGGATGCGGCCGTCCTCGAGGAGCTTCGTCACCGTCAGGCGCGCGATCTCGCGGCGCAGCCCGTCAAAGGACGAGAGCACGACCGCGTGCGGCGTGTCGTCGATGATGAAGTCGACGCCCGTGAGGTGCTCGAGCGCCCGGATGTTGCGGCCCTCCCGGCCGATGATCCGGCCCTTCATGTCGTCGGAGGGAAGCTCGACGACGGTTACCGTCGTCTCGGCGGTGTGGCTCGCCGCGACCCGCTGCAGCGCGTCGGCGACGAGGTTGCGAGCGCGGCGCTTCGACTCGGCGCGCGCCTCGTCCTCGAGCGTCCGCACGCGCCGTGCGAGCTCGTGTCGCGCCTGCTCCTCCCCGCGCTCGAGCAGCAGAGCCCTTGCCTCGGCCTGCGTCAGACCGCCCAGCCGTTCGAGCTCCGCAAGCTGTGCGGTCTTCGTCTCCTTGAGCTCGTCCTGAAGCTGGCGGATGTGCTCTTCCCTGTCGGCGAGCCCCTGGTCGCGACGAGACAGCTCTTCGAGCTTCTGCTCGACCTCGAGCTCCTTCGCGAGCACGCGCTCCTCGATCTTCAGCACCTGTGCCCGCCGGTCGGCGAGCTCCGAATCGATCTCGCTCCGCAACCGAACTGCCTGCTCGCGCGCCTCGACCTGCGCCTCTCGCCGCACAGCGTCTCCCTCGCGGCGCGCGTCCTCGAGCAGCTGGTCCCGGATCCGGCGAGCCTTCGTGACACCGGTTGTGCCGAAGACCGACACGGCGAGCAGGGCAAGGGCGATGCCTCCGGCGATCCCGATGGCAATTCCGATCCCGATCACGTGCCGGCTCCTCGGTCGGGGATTTCAGCCGCCTCGGCGGCACGCCCAATCCGTCGCCGGGCCTGCCCGGCAGCTATCCGAGAAGCCGTCTCCGGCGGGCTGTTACCCGCCAGAACGTCGCCGCGCTACCTGTCGCGCGACCTCCGAGTCGTCGGGCGTGAACGGTCAATCATCGGCTGTGGTTTCGGAAAAGCTGCTTTTGCAGGCAAAACGTCGAATGGAACGTGCTGGGATCGTATCGCGTGTCAGGTCTCGTGCGCAAACGCGGAGGCGACCTCGTCGAGCGTGTTGCGGGAGAAGCCACGTCCGGCAAGCCGCCGTAGGAGTGCGGGAGTCACCCGCTCACCCTCGAGCAGCGCCCGGAGACGGCCTGGCTCCGGCTCAAGGCCGGCGATGGCCTCGGCTGCCACCTCGGCTGGGATCGAGCGCTTTCGCAGATCGGCCCGGATCGCGGCATCGCCGTAGCCACGCCGGGCGAGCAGGTCGGCGCGGCTCCGGGCCAGCCGGGAGTCGTCGAGAAGGCCGGCGCGACCCAGAGCCGCGAGCGCTTCCTCGCGCGCGGCAACCGGATGTCCCGCCCGGGTCAGCCGCTGCTCTAGGGCCTCCTGCGAGCGGTCACTCGCGGCCAGCGCACGAGTGGCGGCAGCGAGTGCCTCGGCTCGCCGCACCTCGCGCGCGAGCTCGCGCGCCGTGGGCCGGTCCAGGCGGCGCCCGAGGGTGAGCCCTGCGCGCACGACAGCATCCGAGGGCAGAACACGCCATTCCCTGCCGTCGAGCTCGACGGCCACCCGGCCGCGCTTCCGCTCACGCAGCCCCGTGACGGTTGGGGTCACGCCTCGGCTTCGGCCGACGCGAGCGCCTCCGCCGCCACCTCCGCCTTACCGTTGCTCGCAGCCGGGTCCTCGCCGGCGGTCGGCAGCAATCGGGCGGAGGCGACCTGGTCCGTGCCGAGCTCCACCTGGATCTGCTGGAGGATCTGCTGCGTCACGTCGGGATGCTCTCCGAGGAAGGCGGTCGCGTTCTGGCGACCCTGGCCAAGCCGCTCGTCACCGAAGCTGTAGTACGAGCCCGACTTCGTGACGATCTTCCGCTCGAGCGCCGAATCGAGCACGGTGCCTTCCCACGAGATGCCGGAGCCGTAGATGATGTCGAACTCGGCCTGCTTGAACGGTGGCGCGACCTTGTTCTTCACGACCTTGACCCGGACGCGGTTGCCGAACGCCTCGACACCCTCCTTCAGCGTCTCGATCCGCCGGATGTCGAGCCGCACGGACGAGTAGAACTTCAGCGCGCGACCGCCAGGCGTGGTCTCGGGGTTTCCGAACATGACGCCGATCTTCTCGCGCAGCTGGTTCGTGAAGATCGCGATCGTGTCGGTGCGATTGAGCGTGCCGGCGAGCTTGCGCAGAGCCTGGCTCATGAGCCGCGCCTGCAGGCCGACGTGGGAGTCCCCCATCTCGCCCTCGATCTCGGCCTTCGGCGTCAGCGCCGCGACCGAGTCGACGGCGACGATGTCGAGAGCGCCGGAGCGGATGAGGAGCTCGGCGATCTCGAGCGCCTGCTCGCCCGTGTCGGGCTGCGAGACGAGGAGGTTGTCGATGTCCACGCCGATCCGTTTCGCGTACGTGGGATCCATCGCGTGCTCGGCGTCGATGAAGGCGCAGATGCCGCCTCGCCGTTGCGCCTCGGCGATCACGTGATAGACGAGTGTCGTCTTCCCGGAGGACTCGGGGCCGAAGATCTCGACGATGCGTCCGCGCGGCAGGCCGCCGATCCCGAGCGCGAGATCGAGCGCGAGCGAGCCCGTGGAGACAGAGCCGATCGAGACCGCGGCGCGGTCGCTCATCTTCATCACCGAGCCCTTGCCGAACTGCCGCTCGATCTGGCCGAGCGCCACGTCGAGTGCTTCGTGCTTGTCCACCTCAGCCTCCTAGAGCGACAGATTCCAAGACTTCGTACCGCGCCCCGCCGGGGTGCAGTCGAGAGAGATAAGCAGCCGCGTCGGACGGAACGAATGTTCGACGCGGCGGCGGCTCCGGGCGCAGCCGAGGGCGCTCGCGCCAGCGGGCGACCGTGAGATGCGGCAGCCAGGGCCGCCCCTCGCGGCGGTACACGCCGAGCCGCTCGAGTCGCTCCTGGACGTAGTTTGCGAGCAGGGCCGCGTTGCCCTGCTCGTCCTCGAGGACGACCATGCCCACGCTTCGCGTCTCGCGGTAGCGAGCGGGCGTGAGACGGATCTCGGCCGCACCCCGAGCCACATCGCGAAGCGTCCCGACGATCGCCTCGAGCTCTCCGGCAGGTCGATGTCCGAGGAAGGCGAGCGTGACGTGCAGGTGCTCGCGCCGCACCACACGGACGTTCGGCAGCTGCTCGCGCTGCCAGCGCTCGATCGTGTCGAGTGCGTCGTCGGGCAGGCGCAGCGCGAGGAAGAGCCGGAGCCGTTCATCCCCGCTCACGCTACCGCCGGACGTCACACGGATTCGTCGCGACTTTCAAGCAGGAGCGCACGCAGGAGGTGCAAGGCCGTGACCGTCGCGCGGAGGCGCACCTGCTCGCGCTCGCCGGGCAGGTCGAGAACGCGTGCCAGCGAGCCCTCGGGGCCGACGGCGTGCAGATGAACGCGCCCGACAGGCTTGTCGGGCGTCGCGCCTCCGGGCCCGGCGACGCCCGTCACCGCAACCGCCACGTCCGCGCCGAGCCTGCGGCGCGCTCCCTCCGCCATCGCCGCCGCGACCTCGGCCGACACGGCGCCGTGCTCCGCGAGCAGCTCCTCCGAGACCCCGAGCTCGTCCCGCTTCACCTCGTCCGCATAGGCCACGACGGCGCCGACGAAGCTCGCGCTCGAGCCGGGGACGTCCGTGAGCCGTGCGGCGACCATGCCGCCGGTGCAGGACTCGGCAGTCGCGACCCGCAACCCGCGCGCGCCGGCGAGGGAGAGCACGAGCTCCTCGACCCGGCGTTCGTCACGCGCGAACAGCCAGTGCTCGAGCTCTGCCGCGAGCGCGTCGTCGAGCGCCTCGCCGCGTTCCTCGGCTCCGGGCTCGACGACGAGGTCGACATGGATCTCGAAGTCGCGGGCGCAGATCGTCGCCTCGACGCCGTCACCGTCCCCACCTGCCTCCTCGAGCGCCCGCGCGACGGCCGACTCGCTGACGCCGAACAAGCGCAGCACGCGCCGCCCGGGCGGGCGCGTCCGCGCGAGCACCTCCCGCATCGGATCGCTCGCGAGCGCATTCGGCCACAGCCGCCGCAGCTCCCCCGGCGGTCCGGGGAGCACGACGACTGCGCAGCCCGTCGGCGCGCGGAATACGAGCCCGGGGGCGGTGCCGGCAAGGCCGATCGAGACGGCGGACGCCGGCCGTGTCGCCTGTTTCGTCACCCCCGCCGCGAAGTCCGCGTACGGCCTCCTCAGGCGCTCCGCGACCGTCCGGGAGATCGACTCGATCTCCTGCTGCAGTGTTTCGTCCACGACGAGCTCGACCCCGGCGGCACGCGCCACCAGCTCGACCGTGCGGTCGTCGTGGGTCGGGCCGAGGCCGCCGGAGACGAGGCAGGCGTCCGCCTCGAGAGCCTCATGCAGCGCCGCCTCGAGCTCGGCAGGCGCGTCGCCGACGATCGTGATGCGCGCCGGCTCGAGCCCGTGTCTCAGCGCTTCGCCGGCGAGGAACGGGCCGTTCCGGTCGGTGCGCTC
>DASSVO010000026.1:0-4323 GCA_035706005.1 Gaiellaceae bacterium
GTCTTCCAGTTCGAGGGCTCCGGGATGCGCGAGGCGCTGCGCTCGATCAAGCCGACCGTCTTCGACGACCTGATCGCGATCGGCGCGCTCTACCGGCCCGGGCCGATGGCGTACATCCCGGTCTACGCGCGCCGCAAGAACGGCCAGGAGCCCGTCACGTACCCGGACGAGCGGCTGAAGCCGATCACCGCCTCCACCTACGGCATCTGCATCTACCAGGAGCAGTACATGGAGATCGCGAAGCAGATCGCCGGCTTCTCGCCCGCCGAGGCCGACGACCTCCGCAAGGCGATCGGCAAGAAGATCCACTCGCTCATGGCGTCCCTCAAGAGCAAGTTCCTCGAAGGGTGCGCCGCGAGCGGGACGGCGGCCGGGGTCGCGCAGCAGCTCTGGGCGGACATGGAGCAGGCGCAGGACTACTCGTTCAACAAGTCACACGCCGCGTGCTACGCGCTCATCTCCTACCGCACCGCCTGGCTGCGCGCGAATCACCCGCGCGAGTACATGGCCGCGCTCATCTCCTCGGTGATGAACACGAAGGACAAGGTGCCGTTCTACGTCGCGGCGTGTGACGAGCTCGAGATCGAGGTGCTGCCGCCCGACGTGAACGAGTCCCAGGTCGACTTCGCGGTCGTCGAGGGCAAGATCCGCTTCGGCCTCAACGCGGTCAAGAACGTCGGCGAGAACGCCTGCCGGACGATCGTCGCCGCGAGGGAGGAGGGCGGGCCGTTCGCGTCCATCTGGGACTTCACCGAGCGGGTCGACCCGGCAGTCGTGAACAAGCGCGCGCTCGAGTCGCTCATCAAGGCGGGCGCGCTGCCGGGGTCAAGGATGGGGATGCTCGGGGTCCTCGAGCAGGCACTTGCGGCCGCCACCGAGCGCGCGCGGCGCAAGGACCAGGTGTCGATCTTCGATTTCGACACCGAGGTCCCGTCCGACAGCTACTACCAGCCCGTCTCGGACGAGGAGTTCGACAAGGCCGAGCTCCTGCGGATGGAGAAGGAGAGCCTCGGCCTCTACGTCTCCGAGCATCCGCTCAGCGCTATCCGCGACCAGCTGCGCCGCAAGACCGACTGCACGCTCGTCGAGCTCGAGCGGCGTCGCGACGGCGAGACCGTCCTCGCCGGCGGGATGGTCGCCGGGGTGCGCACGACGACGACGAAGAAGGGCGAGCCGATGGCCTTCGTCCAGCTCGAGGACGTGACCGGCTCGGTCGAGGTCGTCGTCTTCAACTCGACGTACGCGGCCGCGCGCGAGCTGCTCGTCGAGGACCTCGTCCTCGTCGTCAAGGGCCGGGTCGACCACAAGCAGCAGGGAGAGACGAAGCTCGTCGCGCTGGAGGTCTCGCGCTTCGAGGCGACGCCCGAGCGGCGCGAGGTGCGGCTGAAGGTGGACGGTCGAGTGGCTCCCGCCGGCTTGATCCGCGAGCTCGGCCTGGTCGTCCAGCAGTTCCCCGGCGACGCGCTCGTCTACCTCGACGTCATCACCTCGTACGGCGAGAAGAAGCTCGAGCTGGGCGAGAACCACCGGGTGAACCCGGCTCCCGACTTCTTCGCGGAGGTTCGGAGCCTCCTCGGTGCCGCCGCAGTCCAATAGCGCAGTCCGTTAGTGCGTGAAGATCCCCCCGGAGGGGGAGATCCATTTCCTGCGGGATCCCGAAAGTTAGGACGGATACTGCGGATATGGCTGCGGCACACGACATCATCGAGACCGAACTGGACCGCGTGGAGCGGTGGCGCACCGCCGAGCTGATGCGCGTGGGATTCCCGGGCGACGACGCCGTCGCGCTCGCGGGCCGGTTCGACGTCGACCTCCACGAGGCGATCGCGCTCGTCGAGCGCGGCTGCCCGCCCGAGCTCGCGATTCGGATCCTGAGCTAGAGCTGGCCCGCGCGGTCGTCGTCGCCTCCGGGCACAATGTGGGCCCGTGACCGGCGCCGTCCTCGCCTATATCCCGTCGCCTTCCAACGGCACCTTCAGCCTCGGCCCGCTGACGCTGCACATGTACGGCGTCATGCTCCTTCTCGCCATCGCGGGCTGCATCTGGCTGACCGGCCGCCGCTGGGTGAGCTGGGGCGGCGACTGGGACCTCATCTTCCGGGTCGCGCTCTGGGGAGTCATCGCCGGCGTCGTCGGCGCCCGCGCCTACCACGACCTCACGAGCTGGAACCAGGATCCGGCGATCCACCAGCACTGGTGGGGCTTCGCGGCGGTGTGGGACGGCGGTCTCGGGATCTGGGGCGGGATCCTGGCCGGCGTCGCCGCGGGCGCGGTGGTCGTGCGCCGCTCGGGCAACAGCATCCGGCTGATGATGGACGCGGTCGCGCCGGGGCTCCTGCTCGCGCAGGCGATCGGCCGCTGGGGCAACTACTGGAACCAGGAGCTGTACGGCCGGCCGACGAGCCTACCCTGGGCGCTGCGCATCGACCAGGCGCATCAGAGCGGGATCCAGGCGCGCTACCAGTCCTCCGGGGAGTTCGGCTACTACCAGCCGACCTTCCTCTACGAGTTCGTCTGGGATCTGATCGGCGTCGGCTTCCTCCTCTGGCTGGACCGCCGCTTCACGCTGCGGCGGCCGGCGCTGTTCTCGCTCTACGTCGCCTGGTACACGACCTTCCGCACCTTCGAGGAGGTGCTCCGGATCGACCCGTCCAACTACTTCCTCCACATGCGGGTCAACTTCTGGGTCTCGCTCGGCGTCTGGCTGCTCTCGGTCGGGTTCTTCGTCTGGTGGCAGTTCGTCCGCGGGCCGTCCGCGAAGCCCGTGCAGAAGCCGCGGCCGGTGGTCCCGGGACCGCGCATGGCCGTCCCGAAGGGCCGCGTCCGGTAACGGCACTAGGGTCCGGGACGTGATCGTCCGGGAGCTCGAGCTCGACCTCGACGCCTTCGAGGGGCCGTTCGACCTGCTCCTCGCGCTCGTGCTCAAGGAGGAGCTCGACCTGCGGGACGTCGACCTCGCCGGGATCGTCACCGCGTTTCTCGAGCGGCTGGCGGAGAGGGAGGAGCTCGACCTCGAAGCGTGCGGCGAGTTCCTCGTCCTCATCGCGGCGCTCCTCGAGCTGAAGGCGCGCGCGCTCTTCCCCGACGAGACGGCCGAGCTCGCGGAGCTCGAGCCCGAGGAGGCGGCCGAGGAGCTCGCGCGGAGGCTCGCCGAGTACCGGCGCGCGAAGGAGGCGGCTGAGTGGTTGCGCGACCGCCTGGCCGCGGAGGGCGATCGCTACTTCCGTCTCGGCCCGGCGCCCCTTGCCCCGAAGGTCGAGACGCCGCTCGCGGCGCAGGATCCGGACACGCTGGCGCGGGCGCTGAGCCTGCTCGCCCAGGAGCCACCCGACGTCTCCCTCTCGCACATGGCGCTCCGCTTCCCGCCGGTGTCGCAGTTCCTCGAGCGGTTCCGTGCGCTGCTCCGCCGGCGCACGCGCTTCGACTTCGAGAGCGAGGTCGGCGAGCTGACGCGGCTCGAGCAGGCGTCCGCATTCCTCGCGCTGCTCGAGCTCCGCCGCGCGGGCGAGCTCGCGATCGACCAGGCCGCGCCGTTCGCGCCCATCCGTGTGAGCCGCGCCACGGAGGAGAACCCCAACCGAACCGAAAGGACCGATTCATGGACCGTCCGCTCCGCCTGATCCCCGCCGACCCGCTCGACCGGCTCGCGCGGACGCTCGAAGCGTTGCTCGTCGTCGCCTCTGCGCCCCTCTCGGTCGAGGAGCTCGCCGAGGCGGCGGACGACGACCCGGAGCGGGTGGAGGACGCGTTGCGTCTCGTCTCCGAGCGGTTCTCGGAGGAGCGAAGCGGCATCGTGCTCGAGCACGTCGCCGGCGGCTGGGCGTTCCGGGCGGGGCGCGAGGAGGCGGCCGCGTGCGCGCGCCTGTTCGAGCGTCCGGCGCAGCGGAACCTCTCCCAGGCGGCCCTCGAGACGCTTGCGATCGTCGCCTACCTCGGGCCCTGCTCGCGGCCCGACATCGCGCGGATCCGCGGCGTCGCCGCCGATTCCGCCGTGGCGAACCTCCTGGAGCGTGGCCTGATCGCCGAAGCGGGCCGTGACACGGCGGTCGGCGGCGCGATCCGCTACCGCACGACGCCGCTCTTCGAACGCGTCTTCGGCCTCGAGAGCCTCTCGGAACTGCCGCGCCTCGACGACGTGGGCGGGGACGCGGACGAGATCCGCGACCGCCTGCACACGGTCGCCGAGAAGCGCAGCGCCTAGAGCTTCTTGATCACGCCTTCCGCCTCGTCGCGGGTGAAGGCGCGCAGCGTCTCCGTCTGCTCGGCGCCGTGGTGGCTGAGCTTCGTCACGATCTCGAGGGCCGTGTCGTCGTCGGGAGCCTCG
>DASSVO010000027.1:0-17857 GCA_035706005.1 Gaiellaceae bacterium
CTGGTGGTCAACGCGGGCTCCACGAGCCTCAAGCTTCACCTCGTCCACGGGGATCAATCCCGGCGGGTCGACACCCTCGTGCCGGCGGACGCCGTCGGCCACCGTGTCGTTCACGGCGGACGCCGTTTCGCCGGTCCGGCACTCGTCGACGACGAGGTGGAACGGGCGATCGAGGAGCTGTCGGCGCTCGCGCCGCTCCACAACCGTCCCGCGCTCGAGGAGATTCGCCGCGCGCGCGCGTCGCTGCGGGACGTTCCGCACGTGGCCGTCTTCGATACCGCGTTCCACCGCACGATCCCCGCAGCCGCCTCCACCTACGCGGTACCGGAGCGCTGGCGCGAGGAGTGGGACGTGCATCGCTACGGCTTCCACGGCATCTCCCTGCAGTGGGTCGCCTCGCAGGTGAAGGTGGAGCGGCTCGTCGTCTGTCACCTCGGCGGCGGCTGCTCGGTCACGGCGGTGCGCGGCGGGCGTTCGGTCGACACGACGATGGGATTCTCGCCGCTCGAGGGGGTGCCGATGGCGACTCGCTCCGGCTCCGTCGATCCGGGCGCGCTTCTCTACCTCCTGCGCGAGCGGTTGCTCGGTCTCGAGGAGCTCGAGCAGGCGCTCGAACACGAGTCGGGGCTCGCGGGGCTCTCGGGCGGCGGTTCCGGTGACGTCAGGGACGCGTCGCCGCTGGCCATCGAGGTCTTCGTCCACCGTGTCGCCGGCGCGGTGGCGTCGATGGCGGTCGCCTGCGGCGGGATCGACGTCCTCGCGTTCACCGGTGGGATCGGCGAGCACGCCGAGGAGGTTCGCGAGCGGATCGTCGGGCAGACCCGGTTCCTGGGCGACTTCCGGGTCGAGGTCGTTCCGTCGCGCGAGGAGCTCGTGATCGCGGCCGAGACCCGCCGGCTCCTCGAAGCATGAGCCGCTCGCACCTCACGCGGAGGCGAATGTCTACCGGGGCCCGTGACCCGCGGCGACAGCCCGGGCGACATCGAGCGTCGAGATGACGCCGATCGGGCGGCGGGAATCGCGCTCGATGACCGCGAGATGCGCGATTCCGTACTGCGCCATCAAGCTGCCGGCCTCCGCGATCGAGCTATCGGCGACGACGGTGACGAACGGCGTCACGGCGGTTGCGCCGGCGGTGAGCGTGTCGAGATCGAGCTGGGTCGCCGCGACGAGATCGAGGTCGGAGACGACGGCCCACAGGTGCGCCGCGTCGTCTTCGTCCGATTGCTCGAAGACGAAGATCGCGTGTACGCCGTGCGTCGCCATCATCCGCGCCACGATCCGGAGCGGCGTCTCCGGCGGACAGCTGATCACCCCGCGGCTCATCGCGTCGCCGACGGTGGCCAGCTCGAAGGGGACGGGCAGCTCGGGCCGGCGAAGCTCTGCATTGACCATGACTCGATGGTCGTCTCCGCCCGGGGACAGCCGCATCGGGATAACTACTGAACCGCGCTACGTGCCTCGTTCGGGCTATTGACGCAGCAGGGCACGCGGAGGATCCTTCATGCCCGAAGGCCTGCGGCAGTCGTCTGCGGCGCCGCCAGCGGCTCGGCGCTTTGAGCCGCAGTGCGAGAGCGTTTGGCTCTCGAAGGGAGGCCGCAGTGAACATCAATCTTCTCGAGCTCCTCGCCATCTGGGGGCGAATCAACCCCGCGATCTTCGACGTGATCCACCCGATGGGGCCGGAACGAGCCTTCTCGGTCATCTCTCCCGCCGACGCGGTCGAGCTGAACCCGCAGCCGCTGCCGCCGAGGGCCGAATTGCAGCTCGCGGCTGCTCGCGTCGCGAACGAGATCGCGCTTGCGGCAGTTGCCGCCGAAGCGGCCGGCAACGACGAGGCGGCGGAGCGGATCGTCATGCAGGCGGTGGACGATTGGTGCGGTACGCCGTCCGGTCATCGGCCGATCCCCTGGCCGGGACCGTGGCCGTTCCCGTCCTACCTCGAAGATCCGACTCCCGTTCCGTGGCTCGTTGACACCGTGAGGCTGGTGGGCGCGCTCACGCTCGCCTCGGTCGGCTCGCGGATGGCAGAGGGAGCAGCACGCGAGGCTCTCGGGCATGGGGCCGAGCGTCTGATGGACGCCGCGCTCGCGGGCGTGCGATCCGAACAGCTGCAGTCCGCCTTCACGAGCTAGGCCGACGGCTCGCCAGCGAGGAGCACGAAGGGCGCCGCCGGGCGCCCTTCGTGCTGTGGTTCCAGTCAGGTGGGGACCCCGGTTCGCGTTTGAGGGCATCCACCAGGGTCCCCGGGTCGGGAAGACCCGCACGCCCGGAAGGTGAGGGGCGTGCAGTCGTGGCCTTCACGTATGGCGTCCGCGTAAACCTGGCCTAGCCTCGACTGCCCTCGGGTCGTAAGCCGGACAGGCAAGTCGGCTTGTGGTGGGCGGTCGAGAAGAAGAACCGAGCCTCCTCCGTCGCGTCGTCGGCGATCCCGCCTTCGTACGTGACGCATTTGTCCGGTCCCGTGGCGAACTGGCAGTCGTAGATCGGCCGGCCGACGAGCTGATAGCCCGAGTCGACGCATGTGGTGGCGCCGGCCGAAGCCGCGATCCGTTGAGGAATCCGCGGCCTCTGATGGTGGGCCGCGCCGCTCGAACCGCACCCCGCGACGACGGCGAGCGCGGCGATTGGGCCAGCAAAGGAGCGGACCCGCATCGCCGCGATCCTTTCACGCCCCGTTCGAGACCGTCAACGTCGCCGCGACCGGCGAGACGCGAAACCGTCGGGTCTCCCTCCTCGTTGACCTGCGAAACGGACGGAAGGGGAGTCGAAAAGATGCGTTACGCGCCGACAACTGCACCGAGATTCGGCACGAGAGTCGGCACGAGCTGGCTCGTGACCGTGTACCTGGTGATCGGCGGGATCGTCGCCGCGACCCACCACTACTGGTCGAACCTGCACACGCTCCGAGCCTGGGGCTCAGCGCTGCTGGCAACCGTTCTCTGGCCGCTGATCCTCGTCGGGGTCGACCTGCACATTCATTAGGCGCTCGGGGCGGACGCCACCCACGCGCTCGTGCACTGCGCGGGCGGCGTTCGCCTCATGGTTGGAAATCGGCTAGTAGCCGCCTCCGCCGCCGCCGCCCGATCCGCCTCCGCTGTAGAGGACGAGGAGGACGACTACGGCGATCGCGACCACGACGGCTGCGAGAACCAGCCACCGAGTGCGGCTCCAGCCCCCGACTCCGCGCCTGTGGGTCTCTCGTTCCTGATAAGCCACCGAGACCACCTCCTTCCATGTCTCAGCGGGCTAACCCGTAGATACGCAGCCCGGCGCCCCGCGGTTCAATCCCTCCCCGCGAGCCGCTCGCGAATGTGCGAGCGGTTGCGCGCGAGCTGCCTGGCGATCCTGCCCTGACGGTTGTCTGCGAAGTACTCGATGCACCAGTCGAGCAACGTCAACGCATCCGTTGCGGCCTTCTGGTACCGAGCCGCCTCGGGGGACAGGCCGGCTTTCTTGCGACCCCGCATGGGAATCGCGTTCCCACGCCGACCGGCGATTGAACCCCGGTTCGCGCTCTACGTGTGGCGGGACGCCCGGCGTTCGGCGGCGAGCTCGTTTTGTGTGTTTGCGAGCTCGGCCTGGGTCAGCTCCAGCGCACGGCGCGTGTGTCGCCAGGCCTGGGCGAGGGCCGCGATCGCGGCCTGGTTCTGTTCGAGTAGCACGAAGAGTCGCTCGACGGCGGCTTCCTGGTGCTCCGTGATCCAGTCGACGGCGCTGTGTGGGCGTAGCGGAGGCACTGCCGGCACGGCGGGCTCACCCACACGCTCCCACTCGAGGTTCGCCATCGGGTTCCTCCGCAGTCGCCACAGACCCGCCACGAACACAATCGACAGCTACCGCACAACCGCTTAGAGGAACTGCGGGTGAAGAGGACTCACCCGCCCGAGGGGAGGTCCGTTGTGCGGCGCGGCAGCGGTTGCCACGAGACGTCGCCGTAGCCGGGCCACGACCGCGCACCGTTCACGCGACCGCAGACCACGACGGTCTCCGAGACGAACGGAGGATCCACCGAGACCGCGCGCATCTGGAAACCGCACCCGATGTCTTTCATGAGAAGGAGCTCGCGCCCATCAGGCGACCAGCCGCCGATCGCGTAGCTCCCGTAACCGCCTTCGTCGTCCGGGATGACGCTCCAGGTCGAGCCGTCCGGCCGCGAGACGACGATCGTGTTGAAACCGTGTTTCGCGACCAGTTCACCTGTCGGCGAGACGATCTCTGTCCGGCGTGTATCGAAGTCGTGCAAGGTGGGATCGCCATTTGCCCTTTGCAGCCGCGAGCCGTCCAGACCACGGATCACGACCTTCCCGCGGCGGACGTAGGCCAGGCGTGAGCTGTCGGCCGACCATCTCGGGCAGCGGGCCTTACCACCCGGCACCTTCAGGACGACCTTGCCCGCGCGAAGCGGGCCGCGAGGTGCGACGCGGACGACCACGATCGTCCAACGGTCGGCCGCGTTGAGCGCGAACCGGGCGAACGCCAGCAGCCGCCCATTCGGGGAGAAGGCCGGGCAGACGTTCCAGATCTCGCCGACGCTCCCTCTCCCGGCGACGAGCTTCGGCCGGCCGCCCACGCGGGTCACGAAAACGTCGCCACCGGGCCTTTCGGGATTGGACCAGACGCCGTAGATGTCACCCGCAGGCGTCGTCGAATAGGCGATCCAAGGTCCGTTGTGGGCGACTGCTCGGGACGCGCTGAGTCTCGCCTGCGCGATCGTGGCCGTGGCAGCGATCCCACCCAGGACGCTCAGCGCGATGGCTGCGTTCCGAAACACCCGACGTCGGCTCATGGCTTTCTCCTCTCGTCCGCAACCGGCGCGGCGTCCCTTGTCAGCGAACACGTCGCGGCAGATACTCCGGTCGCACGGTTAGAGCCCCGCTAGCGATGCGCTAGCGCCTCGCTAGAAGCACCGGAGGAGGGCGCCTGAACGTACGAATCTCGCTGACGGAGCGGCTCGCGGTCGAGGCGAACGGCTCGAGGCTGGACGAGCAGCGGTTCCCGGGCCGCCAGGGCCGGGTCCTGTTCGCCTATCTGGTCGCGCAGAAGGCGCGGCCCGTGCCACGCGACGAGCTGGCCCAGCTGCTCTGGGGCGACGAGCTGCCGGCGACGTGGGAGAAGGCGCTCCGGGTGCTGATGACGAAGCTGCGCGCGCTGCTCGAGGAGTGCGGTATCGACGGCTCCAGCGCATTGACGAGCGCCTTCGGCTGCTACCAGCTCACGCTGCCCCCGGACACCTGGATCGACGTCGACGCGGCGGCGAGTGCGGTCGAGCGTGCGGAGGCCGACCTCGCCTCGGGCAGCTTCGACGACGCCTGCGCGGAGGCCGCGACGGCGGCCGAGCTTGCGCGCCGCAGCTTCCTGCCCGGCGAGGACGGGCAGTGGGTCGAGGATCAGCGGCGTGACCTTCGCGATCTTCTCGTGCGTGCGCTCGAGTGCCAGCGTGACGCCTCGTTCGCCGCGGGCAAGTTCGGCGACGCCCTCCGGTATGCGAACGAGATCATCGAGCTCGAGCCCTTCCGCGAGAGCAGCTACCGCGCGCTGATGCAGGCGCACGCCGCCGCGGGCAACCCGGCCGAGGCGCTTCGCGTGTACGAGCGCTGCCGGCGGTTCCTCGCCGACGAGCTCGGCGTCTACCCGTCGCCCGAGACCGAGGCGGTCTATCTCGAGATCCTCCGGAACCCACCGAGTACGTCCGCAAGCGTCGGTCGGCTAGGTGAGGAGGGTTCGCCGCCGCCCGCGGGCGACGCACCGCCTCCGCGAGGCAGACGCAGGCGAAGAGCCTTCGTCGCCGGCGCCTTGGTCGTCGCCGCAGGTGCCGCCGCTGCGCTCGCCCTCGCACCACAGCACAAGCCTCCGCTCAAGCTGCTGCCGACCAGCCTCGTCCGCCTGGACCCGGTGGCGCTCAAGCCCACGAAGGTAATCGAGATCGGCCCCAGACCCGATCTCGTCATGGTTTCCGGGGGCTACGTCTGGGTCACGCACGGCGTGCTCCGCTTCGGGAGCGGAGGGCACACAAACAAGTGGGGAGCCTGGCTCTCGGGCGACCGGATCCTGGAGCGCATCGACCCGTCGACGGGAAAGAAGAAGACGGTAGGACTGACCGCCCCATGCGGGATGACGCCGGATACGTCGGGCGACCCGTGGGTCGCCAACTGCTATGCGGATGGATCGGGCGACGTCGTGCGTGTCGACGCGAAGACGACCAAGTTCGTGTCGCCGAACTATCCCGTCCCCCACAGCAAGGGCTTCATCAGAGGAATGGTCTACGGCGGTCGGTCACTGTGGGTGAGCCCGGCATTCGCGGCCGACGGGCACTTCTACAACGACCTCACCCGGGTGACCCCGGGGGCACGCAAGCCGGTCGAACAGGTCACGGTCTCCCGGCCACCAGGCGGATTGGCGTGGGACAAGCGTCACGGCGACCTGTGGATGACGAGTGGCGCCGGCCCCGGAAGCGCCACGCGATGGCATGTAAAGGGCCGCGGAGAGCAGCACGTCGAGAACGTGGCGGATCTTCCCGTCTTCCCACTCGTGCGGGGAGACGAGGTGTGGCTCGGGGACTGGAACTATCCGGCCCTGTCGCATTTCTCGGCCGCGAGAAGGGACAACTCACACTCAGTCCACTTGGACGTCAAGTGGGGGCCTCCCGCCGGCGTGACGTCCGTCGCCGCAGGCTTCGGCTATATCTGGGCGACCGTGCCGGACGACCACGCGTTGTTCCGGATCAACCCGAAGACTTTGGAGACGAAGCGGATTCCGCTGCGCTATTACCCGTGGGGCGTCGCCGTGGGCGAGCACGGGATCTGGGTGACGCTGCGCGGGCAGGACGGGCCGCCCGATCCAGAGTCGTGAGGACGGCGCCGATTTCGGAGCGGCTCGTCACTTCGGCGCGAGAAAGCCGAAGAACCGGATCCTGAGATACACCTCCTTGTCAGGTTGCGGTCCCCACGAGCAGGCGATACGTCCGTGGCCAGAAAGGTCCGCGTAGGCCCCTGTGCCGCCGACGACCTTCCAAGTGCCTGCACAGACTGACCAGTCGTCCGGGAGAGGGACCCACTCGATCCGCTCACGGATCGTCAGTGTCCTTCGCTCCCCGTGGAGTGTCACTCGTGGGTTGGTGACCTCGATCTTTGTGCCGGCACGGGTGACGTCCCAACTGTCCCAGCAACAGAACGTCGCCTGCCCGAGGTCGGGCTGGACCCCGCCGCGCGAGATGGGTTTCAGCACGAACGAATAGGGATCCGCTCCCTTCACCTCGATCCTCACGCGCTGCGCGGCCGAACGCGTCCCACCTGCGGCCGCCGCCGTGAAAGCTGCCGCCAGTGCCACGAGAGCCACGGCGGCTGTCAGCGTCTTGCGCATCTTGCCCTCCTTGTCGAGTCGTCCGACACGGTCGGCGCGAGGCTAGGACTGCGGAGCTAGACGGAAGCTAGATGCGCGCTAGGGATGCGCTAGCGCCGGCTAGGCACTGGAGGCGAAGTGCGAAGCCCCGGAGCAACCGCAGTCGGGGCTTCGCAACTCGAAGTGACTCAGTGATGTGGCTTGATGACGACCTGTGCCGAGAAGTCGAACTCGATCATGTCGGTCGGGTTCACCCCCGCGATACCGAACTCGGCGGCCGTCCCGGTCTCGGGCGGGCTCGTGCAGGTGACCGTTGTCTGACGGTGCATGCCGTGGCCTTTGCCCTTGGCCTGGAAGAACGACCCGAGCACGGTGTTCGTGGTCAGGTCAGTGGTCGTGCCCGAGAAACTGACCGGGATGCCCAGGAGGCGCGGAGACGAGACCTTGCCCGTGCCCCAGGCGACCGAGTGGTCGTTTTTCGTGGTCGTCGTGGTGACGGTAAGAGTCCCGTAGGTGCCACAGGTCAGCACCTGCTGCCCCCTGCCGGCATTACTTGCCCCGGCTGCGATCAGCGCTGCCACCGCCACCAGCGGAAGTACGAGAAGGCGCCGCATTTCTCCCCTTTCTTCCGAAGACAGAACGAGTGGCTTTTACCGCCAGCTCGCCGGAGGGCACGGGGCCTGGAGTGAATTTACGGGGGACTTACAGCCGGACTCCGCTGCGGGCCTCCTTCTTGCCTCGCGGTACGGAAGGCTCGATGATCGTGGGGTGACAAGAGGCCGCTTCCGGGTGTTCGCCGTGCTTGTCGCGCTGGCGTTCATTGCGATCGGGGTGTACCGGCTGCATTTAGCCGTAGGCCGGCGTGCAGCACCTTGACTTCCAGGGCCGGGGCGAGAACGATGCGGCTGTGAGAAGGGGTTTGCTTGTTCTAGGCCTCGGACTGTCGATTTGCGGCGCCGTGCTGGGCGCAGCGAAGGCCGTCACGATTCCGACGCACCCATACCATCTTCAAGCAACTCGAGGGTGTCTCGTTGCCCATCACGTCCGCGTCAAGACGTTCGGACCGACTCAGATTGGCCCGCTCGCCGGGGACGTGGGGATGCTCGAATGGCGCTTCCCCGGGGGAAGCATCTCTGTCCCCTTCGGGATCAACCCGGCAGGAGCCGCGGGCATACGGCATGGCCTGGCGCTAGTTCATCAGGCAGAGGGTGCAACTCCCGCACAGATTCAGCGAGGACTGCTCCGTTTCGGGAACGCGGTTATCAACCCGAGCACGTTTAGCTCAACGGTCGACAAGCCTTCGCGCGTGGCCACGATCAAGCACTGTCTACGGTGAACGAGACCGTGAACGTGTCCGAAACGGACATCTAGCCAACAGCCCTCGCGCGGCGCTTGGATCGGCTCGAAACTAGACGATTAGCAGGCTGTTCCTTGAAGCTGCGGGGCAGGGATTCGAACCCCAACTTCCTGATCCAGAGTCAGGCGTCCTACCATTAGACGACCCCGCATCGGGTCGGCGCCCAGTGTAGCCGGGCGCTGCTCGAGCCTCAGATCTCGAGCCGGTAGATCGGCACGAGGCGCTGCTCGGTCTCGGTGTCGATGTGCGCGACGACCTCGACGTACGGCTCGAGCCCGCTGCCGCGCAGCTTTGCCTTCAGCAGCCCGTCGACCTGGAAGATGCCGGAGCTGTTGTTCATCCGGAGGTCGATCTTGATCGGCCGGTCCTCACCGTCGGAGATCGTCACGTCCTCGATCGCCGCCGCCGACAGCGAGTGCATCGAGACGCTGCCCTTCTCGAACGGGATCCGCGAGCGGCCCTTCGCCATGTCGAGCGCGTCCGCGACGCGAACGATCCCGGCGTCGACGGTGAGCGGCTCTCCGTCGGCGCGGTGGCTGATGATCGCCTGCAGGGCCTCCGACACGATCACCGTCAGGTCGGGATCCTCGTAGAGGCCTTCGAGCAGCTCGCGCATCTTCGGCTCGGCGAGGAAGAGCGAGAAGTCCTCGTGACCGTGCCGGTGGATCGACATGCCGACGCAATGGAGGAGCGCGGCGAGCACGACGAGGACCTCTGCGTCTTCCTGGTCGAGGCCGAAGTCGCGGACGAGGCCCGGCTCGACACCGTGCTTCGTGAGCTGGCGGAGGAGCTTGAGCGCGATGTTCGTGACGATCTGAATGTGCACCCACGAGTGGTCGTTGATCTCCATCCGCGCGACGGCGTTGACGTTCGAGACGTGCCACCAGCCCTTGAGCTGGTCGTCGGCGTTGACGCGCTCGATCACCGTCCGGAGCTTGCGGTTGCCGCGGACCGGGACGTTGATCCGCATCCGGGCGACCGCCTCGGCCGGCGTGAGACGCGCCTCGTGCTCGGCCTCGGCGTCGACGGGCTGCTCGATCCGCTCGGCGGTCTCCTGGTCGAGTCTCGCTTCGTCCATCCTGTGCTCAGTCTGACGGATGTCGTATGAATGGCACATGCACGACGGGCATGAGTGGCACATGCACGACGCGCATCCGGTCCGCCTGATCGTCGAGGACGATCTCGAGCGGAACCGGCTGACCGTCTTCCTCCGGCTGCTGCTCGCGATCCCGCATCTGATCTGGATCTCGATCTGGACGATCGGGATCTTCTTCGTCGTGATTGCCAACTGGTTCGTGACGCTCGTGGCCGGCCGCCCGGCGCAGAGGCTCCACGGCTGGACGTGCGCCTACGTCCGCTACGGGACACACCTCAACGCCTACCTCTACCTCGCCGGAAACCCGTATCCGGGCTTCATGGGGGAGGAGGGCGAGTACCCGATCGACCTGCGGCTGCCGTCGGTCGAGCGGCAGAAGCGCTGGAAGACGTTCTTCCGGATCTTCCTCGCCATCCCCGCGCTGCTGCTTGCGTCCGCGCTCGGCGGCGGATTCACCACGACGAGCTACTCGCGGAGCGGAAGCACGCGGTACTCGGCGGCCGGAGGTCGCGGGGCGCTCTCGCTCACCTGCGCAATCCTCGGCTGGTTCGCGAGCATCGCCCTCGGCCGCATGCCGAAGGGGCTACGCGACGCCTCGGCGTACGGCATCGGCTACGGCGCGCAGACGGCGGCCTACCTGCTGCTCGTCACCGACCGCTATCCCGACGCGGATCCGACGGCGATGCTCGCCGGCGTCGATCGCCCGCCCGAGCACGTCGTCCGGCTCGTCGGGGACGCCGAGGATCTCCGCTTCTCGCGGCTCACCGTCTTCTTCCGCCTGCTGCTGGCCATTCCGCATCTCGTCTGGCTGCTGCTGTGGGGAATCGCGTCGTTCCTCGCGGTGATCGCCAACTGGTTCGTGACGCTGTTCCGCGGGACGCCGGCGAGCCGGCTCCATGCGTTCGTGTCGCGGTACGTGCGCTACGAGCTCCACGTGTACGCCTTCCTCTACCTCGTGGCCAACCCGTTCCCCGGCTTCGACGGCGCGCCCGGCCGCTATCCGATCGACCTCGTCCTCCCGGGCCCTGCGCGACAGAACCGCTGGAAGACCGGTTTTCGCCTCGTCCTCGCGATCCCCGCATTCATCGTCAGCACCGCGCTCGGTTACGGGCTCGGCGTCGCCGCGTTCCTCACGTGGTTCGTCGCTCTCGTCCGCGGCGCCGCGCCGTGGGGGCTGCGCAACTACTCGGCGTACGCGCTGCGCTACCAGGCTCAGGCCAATGCGTACACCGCCCTGCTCACGGACGCCTATCCGCACGCGAGCCCGCTCGAGGGCGCAGACGCGCCGGTCGAGTGACCCGGAGCCGCGCGGCGCTCCTCCTCGCGCTCGCCGCCGTCTGGGCGGTGGCAGCCTGGCTCCTCTGGCGGTCGTCGCTGCCGGCGTATCACCTGCCGCACCTCGACGAACACGTTCTCTTCCCCCCGCACGTGCTGGAGCGCGCGCAGCACTACAGCAGCGTGGAGCGCCTCTTCTGGGTGGCGAAGACGGCTGCGCAGCTCGTGGTGCTCGGCTTCTTCGCGCGCTACGGCGTACGCTGGACGCGCGAGTCCGCAGCGGGCCCGATCGGCACCGGGATGCTGCTCGGGATGATCGGCTTCGCCCTCGTCTGGCTGGCGGAGCTGCCCTTCGCGGTGCTGGAGGTCTGGTGGCGCCACCGCTACGGGCTCTCCGGCAGCTACGTTCAGGCGACGGTCGGGAATTGGTTCGCGCTGGGTGCGCAGTTCGTCCTGCTCTGCGCGGCGCTCGCGATCGTGATGGGCCTCGCCCGAGTGCGCGGCATCGGCCGGTGGTGGTGGCTTCCGGCCGCGCCGGTCTTCGTCGGCCTGAGAACGCTGCTCGCCTTCGTCTCGCCGTGGCTGCTCGGCGGCAGGTCCTTCCACGCGCCGTACGTCGCGGCGCTCCAGCGCACCGAGCACGTCCACGTTCCCGTGAAGGTGCTGAGCGGCTTCAGCGAGCCGAACGCGTTCGCGACCGGCCTCGGGGCCAGCAGGCGCGTCTTCCTCTGGAAGCCGATCGTGGAGCCCCCGTTCACGCCGCGCATGGACCGCTTCGTGCTCGCGCACGAGCTCGGCCATCTCGCGCACAACCACATCTGGAAGTCGATCGGCTGGTATGCGCTCGTCGCCTTCCCGCTGGCGTTCCTGCTCGCGCTCGCAACCAGGCGGCGCGGGGGGATGGGCGTGCCCGCCGCTGTCCCGCTGGCGATCTTCGTGTACATCGTCCTGCAGCTCGTCGCGTTACCCCTGCAGAACGTGGTGACGCGGCACCTGGAGGCGGAGGCGGACTGGTCGGCGCTCCGCGCGACGCACGACCCGGCCGCGGGCCGGCAGCTGTTCCGGCTGTTCGCGGCGGAGACGCTGGAGGACCCGAGCCCGCCGTGGTGGGACTACGTCTTTCTCGAGAACCACCCGACGCTGCTGCAGCGGATCGAGATGACCCGCTACTTCCCCGCCTACGTCCGGCGAATCCGTCATGGTTGAGCGATGGAGACCGGCGCGTACGCAGGGACGAGCGTCCTCGGCGGCGCTCGCGCCGGGTTCTGGCGCCGCTTCGCCGGCGCCTTCATCGACGGGATCTTCGTCGGGATCGCGAGCGGGATCCTCAGGGCGATCGTGGGGAACGGGGCCGGCACCGGCCTCGGCTTCGTCGTCTCGGCCGCCTACTTCACGGTGTTCATCGGCGCCGACCGCGGCCAGACCCTCGGGCAGATGGCTCTCGGGATTCGTGTCATCGGCGTCGACAGCGGCGGCTCGATCGGCTACGGCCGCGCCTTCGTCCGCTGGCTCGTGAGCATCGTCTCGGCCGTCGTGATCCTGCTCGGCTACCTCTGGATGCTCTGGGACAAGGAGAACCAGTGCTGGCACGACAAGGCCGCGAACGACGTCGTCGTGCCGGTGCAGGACTACCCGCTGCGCTGACCTACGCGGCGGCCCAGTCGCCGTAGAGGCTCGTGTAGAGGCCGCGGCGGGCGAGCAGCTCCTCGTGGGAGCCCTGCTCGATCACCTTGCCGTGCTCGAGCACGACGATGAGGTCGGCGTCGCGGATCGTCGACAGCCGGTGCGCGATGACGAACGAGGTGCGGTCGGCCAGCAACGTCCGTAGCGCCTGCTCGATCGTCCGCTCCGTGCCGATGTCGACCGAGGACGTCGCCTCGTCGAGGATCAGGATCCGCGGGTCGGCGAGGAGTGCGCGGGCGAAGGCGACGAGCTGGCGCTGGCCGAGCGAGAGCCGCGAGCCGCGCTCGCCGAGCTGCGTCTCGTAGCCGTCCTCGAGCCGGAGGACGAACTCGTGCGCGCCGACGGTCTGGGCCGCCCGGACGATGTCCTCCGGGCGCGCGTCGGGCTTGCCGAAGGCGATGTTCTCGGCGACGGTGCCCGCGAAGAGGAAGCCCTCCTGCGGGACGATCCCGAGCTGATGTCGCAGCGACTCCTGCGTCACGTCGTTGAGGTCGTGGCCGTCGATCGTGATCCGGCCGCTCGTCGGCTCGTAGAACCGCGCGAGAAGCTTCGCGATCGTGGACTTGCCGGCGCCCGTGTGGCCGACGAGCGCCACGGTCGTCCCCGCCGGGACGTCCAGCTCGATCCCGTGCAGCACCTCCTCGCCCTTCTCGCCGCCGCGCAGCCCGTACGCGAAGCGAACGTCCTCGAAGCAGACGTGGCCCGCGATCTGCGCGAGCGGCTTCGCGCCGGGCCGGTCGACGACGTCGGGCGACTCGTCCAGCACGCCGATGATCTTGTCGAGCGCCGCCGTTGCGGAGAGGAACGTGTTGTAGAGCTGCGAGAGCTGCTGGATCGGATCGAAGAAGTTGTTCACGAGCAGCATGAACAGGAACAGGGTCGAGAGCGCGGCGGGCGTCGGATTCTGGAGGTAGCGATAGCCGCCGTACCCGAGCACGACCGCGAGGGCGAGCGTCGCGAGGAAGCTGACGAACGGGAAATAGAGGGCGTTGAGGACGACCGTCTGCATGTTCGAGTCGCGGTAGCGGCGGGCGACCGTGTGGAAGTTCTCCGTCGCGAGCTCCTCGCGCGTGAACGCCTGCACCATCCGCATCCCGGCGATGTCCTCCGCGAGCGTCGCGGTCACGAGCCCGAGCCGCTCCCGCACGTCTGCGTACGCGCGGGCGGAGCGGGAGCGGAAGAGCGCACTCGCGACGCTCATGAACGGGATGACCGCGAGGGTGGCGAGGGCGAGCCGCCAGTCGAAGACGAACAGGAGCACGGCCGTGCCGGTCAGGAGCAGGGTGCTCTGTGCGAGCGTCGTGACTCCGTCGGTGACGAGCTGGTCGATCGCCTCGACGTCGTTCGTCATCCTGCTGATCAAGACCCCCGCGCGGTTGCGCTCGTAGAAGCCGAGCGAGAGCTGCTGGAGGTGGCCGAAGAGCTCGGTACGGAGGTCGGCGAGGATCCGCTCCCCGACCCAGCCGGTCATGTAGGTCTCGACGTAGGTCATGGCCCAGTTCGCGAGGCCGGCCGCGATGAAGATCGCGACGACGAGGACGAGCCGGCTACCGGTCTTGTTGCTGATCGCGTCTTCGAGCGCGTACCGCGCCAGGAGCGGCGGTGCGAGGGCCGCCGCAGTGGCCGTGAGGAGCGAGAAGGCCGAGAAGAACGTCCGCGTCGGATACCGCCTCGTGAGCCGCCACAGCACACCGAGCCGCTTGCGCGTCGTGCTCCACGACCAGTCGTCGACCTCCGCGGCCGTACGCCGGCTCATATAGCCACCCGGCTGATGGACTCTCATCCCGCTCCACCGCCGGCAAAGCCGGCGGCTGCGCTCTTTGCCGGCTCCGTCGAGCCTACGCCGGTCACGCGACCTCCTCCACGTCGGCCCGTGCCTCGACCGCGTCTGCGAACTGCCGCTCGAGCAGGCCGTGGTCGTGGATCTCGCGGTAGACGGGGCTCGTCTCGAGGAGGTCCTCGTGCGTGCCCCGCGCCACGATTCGGCCGCCGTCGAGGACGACGATCTCGTCCGCGAGGGCGATCGTCGAGAGCCGGTGGGCGATGATCAGCGTCGTCCGGCCGCGCATCACCTCGCGCAGGCCCGCGCGGATCTGCGCTTCCGTCGTCGCGTCGACCGAGGCGGTCGCGTCGTCGAGGACGAGGATCCGCGGATCGAGGGCGAGTGCGCGCGCGATCGCGATCCGCTGCCGCTGCCCACCCGAGAGCGTGATGCCGCGCTCCCCGATCACCGTCTCGTAACCCTGGGGCAGCCGTTCGACGAACTCGTGCGCCTGCGCGAGCCGCGCCACGCGCTCGATCTCCGCGTCGGTCATCCCTGGGCGGCCGAAGGCGATGTTCTCGCGGACGGTCGTCGAGAAGAGGAAGGGATCCTGGGGGATGACGCCGATCTCCCGGCGCAGCGAGGCGAGCGTCACGTCACGCACGTCGACCCCGTCCACGAGGACGCGGCCCGAGTCGACGTCGTAGAAACGCGGTACGAGCGAGGCGAGCGTCGTCTTGCCGGCACCCGTGTGCCCGATGAGGGCCAGCGTCGTCCCGGCCTCGAGCGGAAGGTCGAGGTGCTCGAGCACGGGCCGTCCCTCGAGGTACGAGAAGGAGACGCCCTCGAAGCGGATGGCGCCGTCGCCCGGCGGCAGCTCGACCGCGCCGGGCAGGTCCGCGACCTCCTCCGGCTCATCGAGCACCTGGAAGATGCGCTCGCCCGAGGCGGTGGCTCGCTGCGCCTGGCCGATCCACATGCCGAGCGACCGCATCGGCATGACGACCATCCCGAGGTAGATGTTGAACGCGACGAACGAGCCGACCGCGAGTGTGTGGTGCGCGACCATCCGGGCGCCGAAGAGCAGCACCGCCGCCTGCGCCAGCAGCGGCACGAACGAGAGCAGCGGCACGTATGTCGCGCGCTGCCGGTTCGCGCGGATCGTCTGTACGAAGAGCGCATCGTTCCGGACGGCGAACTTCTCCTCCTCCGCGGGCTCCTGCGCGAAGGCCTTGACGACGTGGACGCCGACGATGTTCTCCTCTGCGACCGTTGCCACGTCGGCGAGCTTCTGCTGGACGTCGCGGAGCGTCGGGTGGGCGATGTGGCTGTAGCGGTAGGCGAGCGCGACGAGGAACGGCGTCACTGCGAGCACGATCAGCGCCAGCCTCCACTCGAAGAAGAAGAGGACGACGGTCACGGAGACCACCGTGAGGACGTTCTGGAAGAAGAAGATCAGGCCGTAGCCCAGGAAGAAACGCACGCCCTGCAGGTCGACCGTGGCCCGCGACATGAGTTGCCCGGTCTGATGGCGGTCGTAGAACCCGAACGAGAGGCGTACGAGGTGCGAATAGAGCGCCTGGCGCATGTCCATCTCCACGTCGAGCGCCTGCTTGCCGGAGATGAGCCGGCGGCCCAGCATGAGCCCCGCGGAAACGAACCCGAGCGCCGCGATCAGGCCGACGTAGAGCCAGAGCTGGTGCGAGTCGTGGCGGAGGAGCGCCTCGTCGATGACGTTCCTGCCCGTCACCCAGACGAGCGCGATCTGCGCGGCCTGCGAGCCGATCGCGAGCACGATCGAGAATGCGAGGCCGCGCCTGTACGGCTGAAGGAACGACAGGAGCCGGGCGAAGGTGCGGCGGTACGGGACGGCGCTCATGTCTCTTGAGGGTAGATGCGGGACAGCTCCTCGTGGACGAGCCCGAGCGCGACTGCGAGCCGCTCCCTGTTGGCGGGATCGTTGAGCCAGCCGCTCGCGCCCGACGGATGGGGCAGCGGCACCACGGGCCTCCCGTCCAGCTCGTAGCGCTCCCCGATGCACGGCGTCAGCGAGGGGAGACCGAGCAGCTGCCGCAGCGCGAGCCCGCCCACGGTGACGATCAGGCGCGGCCTGAGCAGCTCGAGCTCCCAGTCGCGCCAGAAGGAGCAGAGCTCCTGCTCGCGCGGGGTCGGCGTCCGGTCGCCGCGCCCCGACGGTGCGCGTCCCGGATAGCACCGCGTCACCGATGCGCAGTAGAAGGTCGCGTAGAACTCCTCCTCCTCGAGCTCGAGCCAGCCGCGGAGCGTCTGGCCGGCGCGCCCCCGCCACGGGAGCCGCTGCTCGCCCTCGATCACCCCCGGCGCCTGGCCGAACATGTAGGCGTGCTGGCCGGCGGACGGCGCTCGCACCGGCAGCGACTCGAGCGGGTAGCCGGCCTCGACGCAGGCGCGGCATCGGGACAGGTCGCGCGCGAGCGACCCGAGCGAGCGGTAGGACGACTTGCGGACGGTCATCGCAGCGGAGCGTAGGCTCACCGCCGATGCTGCCGCTGGAAGCCGTGCCGAACTTCTCGGAAGGACGCGACGGCGCCACGATCGACGCGATCGGCGCCGCGCTGGGCGAGCACGCGCGCCTCCTCGACGTCCACAGCGATCCCGACCACAACCGGTCGGTCTACACCCTCGTCGGAAGCGAGGAGGAGCTCGTCTCGTCCCTCTTGGCCGGCATCGCCTGCGCGCGTGAGCGAATCGATCTGGGCAGCCACGATGGCGCGCATCCCCGCATCGGCGCCGCCGACGTCGTTCCTCTCGTCCCGATCCGGGACACCGACGCCGAGCGCGCCCGGGCGGCAGCGCTCGAGCTCGCGTGGCGGGTGGGGGAGGAGCTGGGGCTTCCCGTCTTCCTCTACGCCGATCTTGCGCCGGGGCTCGGGCCGGCGTTCTTCCGGCGCGGGGGCCCGACCGAACTCCAGCGCCGGATCGACGCCGGCGAGCTTGCACCGGACTTCGGCCCGACGCGGCTCGACGACCGCGCAGGCGGCGTCATCGTGGGTGCGCGGCCTCCGCTTATCGCCTTCAACGTCGACCTCGCCGGGGACGACCTCGCCGCGGCGCGCGAGGTCGCGCGTGCCGTCCGCGAGCGCGACGGCGGGTTCCCCGGCGTGCGCGCGCTCGGGCTCCGTTTGCCTCGGGCCGGACACGTCCAGGTGAGCCTCAACGTCGAGGACTGGCGGAGCTCACCGCTGCACGAGGTCGTCGCCGCCGTGGAACGCGAGGCTCGCGCGAGGGGCGTCGACGTTCTCGGCGCCGAGCTGGTCGGCTTGCTCCCCGCGGGAGCCGCGGTCGCAGCGGCCGGCTCGCTCCT